>DASXRF010000418.1:0-3227 GCA_036506755.1 Solirubrobacteraceae bacterium
CTCGAGGGCGCGCCGCCACCCGGCGAGCAGCTCCTCGCGGCGCGCGCCGTCGAGCTGCGGCTCGTAGCGCGCGCGCTCGCGCCACGCCTTGGCGACGCGGTCGAGCGTCCACACCCCCGCGCCGACGCCGGCGAGCGCCGCGGCGCCGAAGGCCGTCGTCTCGGCCACCTCGGGCACGACGACGGGCACGCCGAGGACGTCGGCCTGGAACTGCATGAGCCACGCGTTGACCGTCGCGCCGCCGTCGGCCTTGAGCTCGCGCAATGGCTCGGCCCCGACGTTCTCCATCGCCCGCACGGCGTCGACGGTCTGGTAGGCGATCGCCTCGAGCGTCGCGCGCGCCAGGTGCGCGCGGCCGCTGCCGCGGGTCAGGCCGACGATCGTCCCGCGCGCGTAGGGATCCCAGTGCGGCGAGCCCAGGCCCGTGAGCGCGGGGACGAAGTAGACGCCGTCGTTGGAGTCCAGCGACGCGGCGAGCGCCTCCGTCTCGTCCGCGCGCGCGATCACGCCGAGGCCGTCGCGCAGCCATTGCACGGCCGCACCGGTGACGAAGATCGCCGCCTCGAGCGCGTAGGTCGTCCGGCGGCCGATCTGCAGGGCGATCGTCGTCAGCAGTCCCTCCGGCGCCGGCGGGACGCTGTCGCCCTCGTTGAGCAGGACGAACGACCCGGTCCCGTACGTGTTCTTGCCCTGCCCCGGGTCCAGGCACGCCTGCCCGACCAGCGCGGCCTGCTGGTCGCCGGCCACGCCGGCCACGGGGACGCCGTCGAAGCCGGGCAGCGCCCCGCCGCGTGTCGCACCGAAGCTGCCGCAGCTCGGCCGGATCTCGGGCAGCGCGCGCTCGGGGACGTCGCCGAGCATGGCGAGCAGGTCGGCGTCCCAGGCGACGCGGTGGATGTCGCAGAGCAGGGTGCGCGACGCGTTCGTCGCGTCGGTGGCGAACTCGCCGGTCAGGTTGTAGACGACCCACGCGTCGACGGTGCCGAACACGGCGCGCCCGTCGCGCGCGCGCTCGGCCAGGCCGTCGACGTTGCGCAGCAGCCACTCGATCTTGGTCCCGCTGAAGTACGGGTCGAGCACGAGCCCCGTGCGCTCGCGCACCATCGGCTCGTGGCCGGCGCGGCGCAGCTCCTCGCAGCGGCGCGCGGTGCGGCGGTCCTGCCAGACGAGCGCGCGGTGCAGCGGCTCGCCGCTCGACGGGTCCCACACGCAGACGGTCTCGCGCTGGTTGGTGATGCCGATCGCGGCGAGCTCGCCCTCGCCGACGCCGGCGTCCTCGAGCGCCTCGACGGCCACCGCGCGCGTGACCTGCCACAGCTCGGCGGCGTCGTGCTCGACCCAGCCCGGGCGAGGGAAGTGCTGGGTGAACTCACGGTACGCGCGCCCCGCCAGCGTGCCCTCGAGGTCGAAGACGAGGCAGGTGGTCCCGGTGGTCCCCTGGTCGATCGCGAGCAGCAAGGCCGCGGAGCCTAAAAGGGTTGCCGGGCGACGGGTTGTCCCACCCCGTCGCCCGGCGATTCTCCCCTTTGGTCCGCCGGCGTTGGGTCAGTCCGCCGCGGTGTCTGTGTGCCCTGTTCTGCAGGAGGAGACGCGGGGCACGGTCGGCAAGCTACGGACGGGCCCGCGGATCGCCCACCGACCGGCGGGCAAAAGCAGTTCCTACCGCCGGTCGAGGACGACCGCGACGAAGTCGGCGAGCTGCCGGCCGCGGTGCCAGAAGCCGCGCAGGGTGCGGCCCGTCGCGCGGTGCTCGAGATCCAGCGGGACCTCGATGACCCGGAATCCGGCGCGGGCGGCGTCGACGGTCATGCCGATCTCCATCCCGAAGCGCGGGGCGAAGGGCACGACGACCGGGAGCACCTCGCCGCGCATCGCCCGCTGGCCGGAGATCGGGGCCTGGAGGTCCAGGCCGGCGAGGCGCCGGACCGCCCAGCGGGCGAAGCCCACCGCCGCGCCCACCCCGCCGCCGACCCGGCGGGCGAAGGCGGCGACCGCGAGGTCCGCGCGCCCGTCGGTCACCGCCGCGACCAGCTCGGGGAGTTGGCGCGCGCTCGCGCCGAGGTCGCCGTCGCAGAGCACGACGACCGGCGGGTCGGGCGCGGCCGCCGCGTCGAGGACGCGCCGCGCCGCGGCGGTCATCGCGCCGCCCTTGCCGATGTCGCGCCCGGTCGAGACGACCTCCGCCCCGCCCGCGCGGGCGACCTCGGCCGTCGCGTCGGTCGAGCCGTCGTCGGCGACGATCACCCGCGCGCCGGGGAACGCAGCGCCGAGTGCGGCGAGCGTCGCGCCCAGGCGCTCGGCCTCGTTGTGCGCCGCGACGAGGACGAGGGTGTCCATGGAGCGGGGTAGTCTGCCGCCTCATGCCTGACGTCGAAGCGCACATCACCGGCACCGTCTGGAAGATCGAATGCCAGGTGGGAGACAGCATCGAAGAGGGCGACACCGTCGTCATCCTCGAGTCGATGAAGATGGAGATGCCGGTCGAGGCCGAGGACCCGGGCACCGTCAAGGAGATCCTTTGCGAGGAGGGCCAGGCGGTGAACGAGGGCGACACGCTCGTCGTCCTCGAGTAGTAGTGGTGCCGGGCGAGCTGCTCGTCGACGAGCCCGCCGACGGCGTCGTCCGCCTGACGATCTCCAACCCCGCCAAGCGCAACGCGCTCGACCACGCGATCCTGGACGGCATCGCCGCGGCAGTCCGCGAGGCCGGCGACGCGCGCTGCCTCGTGCTCACCGGGACGCACGGGATGTTCTCGTCGGGCTACGACATCGGCGACATCCCCGACGACGTCTTCGCGGTCGAGGCCGAGAAGCTCGTCGCCCATCCCTTCACGGGGGCGATCGACGCGCTCGAGGCGACCGACGTCCCGACCGTCGCGGCCCTGACCGGCCACACGATCGGCGGCGGCCTGGAGCTCGCGCTGGTCTGCGACCTGCTCGTCGCCCACGACGGGATCACGCTCGGCATGCCGCCGGCCAAGCTCGGGCTGGTCTACTCGCACACCGGCCTGCGGCGGTTCATCGACGCGGTCGGCGTGACGCGCACGCGCGAGCTGTTCCTGCTCGGCCGCAACATCGACGCGCAGACCGCGCTGGCATGGGGGCTGCTCAACCGCGTCGTTCCCGAGTCCCAGCTCGAGGAGACCGCCCTCGATCTGGCGACCGAGCTGGCCGGCAACGCGCCGCTCTCGCTGCGGGGCAACAAGCGCGTGATCCGCGAGCTCCTGC
>DASXRF010000419.1:0-3457 GCA_036506755.1 Solirubrobacteraceae bacterium
GGGCCGAGCTCGCGAACGCCCGCGGCGGCACGCGCGCTCTGAAGTCGCGCGGCCTCGTGGCCGGCGGCCGCGGCAAGCCGTGGCGCCAGAAGGGCACCGGGCGCGCCCGCCAGGGGTCGATCCGCGCGCCGCACTTCGCCGGCGGCGGCACCGTCTTCGGCCCCCAGCCGCGCAGCTACACGTTCAAGGTCAACCGCAAGGAGCGCCGCGCGGCGCTGCGCAGCGCGCTGTCGCTGCACGCCGGCCGCGGCTCGCTCGCCGTGCTCGACCCGGCGCCGTTCACGGACGCGCCGTCGGCCAAGCAGGCGGCCTCGCTCGTCGCGGAGTGGGGCCAGCCCCGCGGCGTGCTCGTCGTCCTGACCGAGGCCGAGGCGCAGGTCGCGCTCTCGTTCCGCAACCTCGATCGCACGTCCGTGCTGCCCGCCGAGGCCGTCGGCGTGACCGATCTCGTCGGCGCGAGCGCGGTCCTGTGCTCGCAGGGCGCGCTGGACGCGCTCACCGCGCGGGCCAAGGGGGAGAAGGGCGGTGAGGCGTAGATGGAGCCGACGCAGGTGATCATCCGCCCGGTGGTCAGCGAGAAGAGCTACGTCCTCGCCGCGGTCGACAAGTACACCTTCCGGGTTCATCCCAAGGCGCACAAGACGCAGATCCGCCAGGCCGTCGAGCACCTCTTCGGCGTCAAGGTCGTCGACGTGCGCACGATGTCGGTCAAGTCCAAGCCCAAGCGCCGCGGGTTCAGCGCAGGCCGCTCGCGCTCGTGGAAGAAGGCCGTCGTGCAGGTGCGCCCGGGGGACACCATCCCGATCTTCCAGGGCCTGCAGGGACTCGAGGAGGCCTAGCCGATGGCGATCCGCAAGCCCAAGCCCACGTCCGCCGGCCGGCGCTTCGTCTCCTACGCCGACTTCAGCGTCGTCACCAAGGACGAGCCCGAGAAGAGCCTCACCGAGGGCCTCAAGAAGTCCGGCGGGCGCAACAACAACGGCCGCAAGACGTCGCGCCACCGCGGCGGCGGCGCCAAGCGCCTGTACCGCAAGATCGACTTCAAGCGCACCAAGGACGGCGTGCCCGCGAGGGTCGCCGCGATCGAGTACGACCCCAACCGGTCGGCCTACATCGCGCTGCTGCACTACCTCGACGGCGAGAAGGCCTACATCCTGGCGCCCAACCGGCTGCAGGTCGGCATGACCGTCGAGTCCGGGCCGACCGCCGACATCACCGTGGGCAACGCGCTGCCGCTGATGCGCATCCCGGTCGGCACCGTGGTGCACAACGTCGAGCTGCAGCCCGGCCGCGGCGGCCAGCTCGCCCGCTCGGCCGGCGCCGGCGTGCAGCTCATGGCCCGCGAGGGCGGCATGGCCACGCTGCGCCTGCCCTCGGGCGAGATGCGCATGGTCCGCGACCGCTGCCGCGCGACCGTAGGCACGATCGGCAACGCCGACCACCAGAACATCGACGTCGGCAAGGCCGGGCGCAAGCGCCACATGGGCGTGCGCCCGCAGACGCGCGGGACCGCGATGAACCCGGTCGACCACCCGCACGGCGGCGGCGAGGGCTCGACGACGCCGGGCCGCCACCCGGTCACGCCGTGGGGCGTGCCGACGCTCGGGTACCGCACCCGCAAGAAGCACAAGCCGTCCGACCGCTACATCGTCCGCGGCCGGCGCCGTGGGAAGGGCAAGCGATGAGCCGCAGTTCGAAGAAGGGCCCGTGGATCGAGGAGCGGCTCATGCGCCGCGTCGAGGAGATGAACGCGTCGAACGCCAAGACCATGGTCAAGACGTGGTCGCGAGCCTCGACGATCTTCCCGGAGATGGTCGGCCACACCATCGCCGTCCACGACGGGCGCAAGCACGTCCCGGTCTTCGTCAGCGAGGCGATGGTCGGCCACAAGCTCGGGGAGTTCGCGCCCACGCGCACGTACCGCGGCCACGCCGGCTCGGGGAAGGTCCGCTGATGGCCGATCGCAAGGGCGGCAAGGGCGCTCCCGGCGACGTCGGCACCAAGGTCGACCAGCCCAGCGAGCAGGCGGGCGCCGAGAAGGCCGAGCTCGAGGCGGCCGAGGCCGCGCAGGCGGCGGGCGTCGAAGACGCGACCGAGAAGGCCAAGCCCAAGCGCGCCGTGCGGGCGCGCCGCAAGCCCGCCGAGCCGGAGGCCGAGGGGACCGCCGCCGCCCAGACCGGCATCGACAAGGCGGCCGCCGACGCGGTGGCCGAGGAGGCGAAGCCGGCGCCGCGCAAGCGCGGCTCGCGCGGCGGGCGCGGCCGGACCAAGGAGGCGCCAGCGGAGGCGCCGCCCAAGCCGGCGGCCAAGCCGCGCCGCGCCCCGGAGCGCGTCAACGGGGCGGCGCCGGTCGTGCGCGCCCAGGCCAAGTACGTGCGCACGAGCGCTCGCAAGGCGCGCCTCGTGTGCGACCACATCCGCGGCAAGTCGGTCGACGAGGCGCGCGCGATCCTCGCCTACACGCCGCGCGCCGTCGCCCGCGACTGGGCCAAGCTGCTGGAGTCGGCGATCGCCAACGCCGAGCACAACCACGAGCTCGTCGGCGACGACCTGAGGGTCCTCGCCGCCTTCGCGGACGAGGGGCCGACGCTCAAGCGCTTCCGCCCGCGCGCCATGGGGCGCGCGACGCGCATCCGCAAGCGCACGAGCCACCTGACGATCACGCTGACGCCGAAGGAGTCCTGATGGGGCAGAAGGTGCACCCCGAGGCCATGCGCGTCGGGTACATCCACGACTGGAAGTCGAACTGGTTCAACGAGCGGCACTTCGCCGACTACCTCGACGAGGACGTCCGCATCCGCGGCCACATCGTCGGCAAGCTCTCGCACGCGGGCCTGTCGGACATCACGATCCGCAAGGACGCCAACGAGGTGGAGGTCAACATCCACACCGCGCGGCCGGGGATCGTGATCGGCAAGTCGGGCACCGAGGTCGACGCGCTGCGCAAGGACCTGCACCGGATGACCGGCAAGGCCATCAAGGTCAACATCCTCGAGATCAAGCGCCCCGAGCTCGACGCCAAGCTCGTCGCGCAGTCGGTCGCCGAGCAGCTGCAGAACCGCGTCGCGTTCCGGCGCGCCATGAAGCGCGCGCTGACCAGCGCCATGCGCTCGGGCGCCAAGGGCTGCAAGATCCAGGTCGGCGGCCGCTTGGGCGGCGCCGAGATGGCGCGCACCGAGAGCTACTCGGACGGCCGCGTCCCGCTGCACACGCTGCGCGCCGACATCGACTACGGCTTCTACGAGGCCCGCACGACGTTCGGCCGCATCGGCGTGAAGTGCTGGATGAACAAGGGCGAGATCATGCCCGAGGGCTACACCGGCGCCGACCTGACGGAGATGGAGGCGCCCCAGGCGCCGAGCGGTCGCGACGACCGCGAGGGTCGCGGGCGCGGTCGCGGCGACGGGCGCGGGCGCGGCGGGCGCGGCGGGCGCGGCGGCGGGCCGGGAGGCCCCGG
>DASXRF010000420.1:0-2791 GCA_036506755.1 Solirubrobacteraceae bacterium
GCGCTCTTCGGTCACCTCCGCGCCTGGCAGAACGTCGGCTACCCGCTGCGCGACCTGCCGCGGCGCGAGCGCCGCGCGCGCGCCCACGAGCTGCTCGAGCGCTTCGGCCTGGCCGACCGCGCCGGCGCGCGCCCCGCGCAGCTGAGCGGCGGCGAGCGCCAGCGCGTGGCGCTCGCGCGGGCGATCGCGCGCCGCCCCGCCGCGCTGCTGCTCGACGAGCCGCTGTCCGCGCTGGATGCGCGCACGCGCGCGGGCGCGCGAAGCGAGCTCGCCGCCGTCCTGCGCGGCGCCGGCGTTCCCGCGCTGCTGGTCACGCACGACTTCGCCGAGGCGGCCCAGGTCGCCGACCGCGTCGGCGTCATCGACAACGGCCGGATCGTGCAGTGGGGCACGCCCAGCGAGCTGGCCGCCGCGCCCGCCTCGGCCTTCGTCGCCGACTTCACCGGCGCCGTGGTGCTCACGGGGACGGCGCGGCCCGGCGAGCGCGGGCTGACGGTTGTCGAGCTCGACGGCGGCGGGGTCGCGTCGAGCACGGACTTCGCGCGCGGGCGCGTTGCGGCGACGGTGCACCCGTGGGAGATCGCCCTCGAGCCGCCCGGCGGCCCCGCGGCGGGCAGCGCCCGCAATCGCCTCGCGGTCGAGGTCGTCTCGGTCACCGTGGTCGGCAACCGCGTGCGCGTCGGCCTGGCGGCGCCGCAGCCGCTCGCCGCCGAGCTCACGCTCGCGAGCCTCGACGGGCTGCCGCTCGTGCCCGGCGACCGCGCCGTCGCGACGTGGAAGGCAGCGGCGACGCGCCTGGTCGCTCACTCCTGAAAAGCGCAAGATGCGCCCGCGTCTCGCGTTGGAGACAAAGCAGTTCCAAGTTGCCGGATCACGGTGCATGTTGCTATGAACCCCGGACTGGCGGTGGGGAGACCGCCCTCCGGCTGGGGAGATTGATGCTGACATCGAGGATCGTCGGGAGGATCGTCGCGCTCGCGGCCGTGGTCATCGGCGCCGCGGCGATCGTCGTCGTCCTCGCGCGCAGCGGCGGCACGGACTACACCGTCCACGCGCGCTTCCAGAACGCCTCGCAGCTCGTCAAGGGCGACCTCGTCCAGGTCTCGGGGACGCCGATCGGCAAGATCACCGACATCCGGCTGACGCCCGACGGCGAGGCCGACGTCGCGCTGCACATCACCAAGGACGGCTGGGCGCCGCTGCACCAGGGCACGCAGGCGACGATCCGCCAGGCGTCGCTGTCGAGCGTGGCCAACCGCTACGTCGACCTCGAGCTCGCGCCGAACAGCAACCCGCCCCTGCGCGAGGACGAGATCATCCCGTCCTCGCGCACGACGTCGACCGTCGACCTCGACCAGATCTTCAACACGATCGACTACCGCACGCGCAAGGCGCTGAGCGGGGTGATCCACGGGTTCGCCGATCAGTACGACGGCGAGGGCGCGCGGGCCAACCGCGGCTGGCTGTACCTCAACCCGTCGCTCGCCGCGTCGAGCCGGCTGTTCTCCGAGCTCAACCGCGACACGCCGATGCTCGAGCGCTTCATCGTCTCGTCGTCCAAGCTCGTCACCGACCTCGCCGTCAAGCGCGACGACCTCTCCGGGCTGGTCACCAACCTCGACCGCACGCTGGGGGCGATCGGCGATCGCAGGCAGCAGCTCGCGCGGGCGATCAGCCTGCTGCCGCCCTTCATGCGCCGGGCGAACACCACGTTCGTCAACCTGCGCGCGACGCTCGACGACCTCAAGCCCCTCGTCGACGAGTCCAAGCCCGTGGCGCCCAAGCTGCGCCGCCTGCTCGCCGAGCTGCGCCCGCTGACGCACGACGCGCGCCCGACGCTGCGCGACCTGACGCGGCTGATCCGCCTGCGCGGCACCGACAACGACCTCATCGAGGCGACGCGCACGCTCGTGCCGCTGCGCGACATCGCCCTCGGCCCGGTGCAGCGCAACGGCAAGGAGCGCGAGGGCGCGCTGCCCGCGTCGTCCAAGGCGCTGCAGCAGTCGGTGCCCGAGCTCGCCTACGCGCGGCCCTACGCGGTCGACCTCACCGGCTGGTTCGACGACTTCGGCCACTCCGGCGTCTACGACGCGCTGGGCGGCGAGAGCCGCGCGGCCCCGCACGCGAGCGCGTTCATCGCCGCCAACGGCGTGCTGCAGCCGGTGCCCGAGGCCCAGCGCGCCGACGTGCTCGGCGTCACCGCGAAGCTCGGCCAGCGCAACCGCTGCCCGGGCGCCGCCGACGTCGGCACGGCGTGGCGGCCGTCGGCCGACTACAACTGCGACCCCAACCAGGTCCTGCCGGGCGCGCCGCCGGCGAAGACGGGATGAAGCGCGTCGTCATCGCATCGCTCGTCGCCGTCCTCGCCGCCGCGACCGCCGGCTTCATCGCCGACCCGCCCAACACCGGCGGCCCGAAGGCGCAGTACTGGGCCGAGTTCGACAACGCGTTCGGCCTCATCGAGGGCGGCGACCTGAAGATCGCCGGCGTGCGGGCGGGCACCGTCACCGACCTCAAGCTCGACCCGCGCACCCTGCACGCCAAGGTCGGCTTCCGCGTGACGCAGCACGGCTTCGGGGACCTGCGCGCCGACACGACGTGCGAGAGCCGCCCGCAGTCGCTGATCGGCGAGTACTTCGTCGACTGCAACCCGGGGACGGCGAAGCGGCGCCTCGCCCACGGCGCGGTGATCCCGGTCCAGCGCACGACGTCGACCGTGGCGCCCGACCTCGTCGGCGACATCATGCGCCGCCCCCAGCGCGAGCGGCTGAGCATCATCGTCTCCTCGCTC
>DASXRF010000421.1:0-2495 GCA_036506755.1 Solirubrobacteraceae bacterium
CGCACCGGCGGCGGAGGCAATGTGAATCGCCTCGACCAGCCCAACCGGCGCCCTCAGTGGCGCGCTGGTCTCGAGGCGCGGATCCGTGTCGCGAGCTCGCGCATTTGGCCGCGTCATGGGCGGAACCCCGTGTCGCGAAGATTGGCGACCGGCAGGAACAGCGGCTCGGGTGGGTCGTCCCAGACGAACCAGCCCCAGCGCTCGCAGGCCTCGGGCTCGCGGACCAGCGGCTCGCCGCCGCTCCAGTTGACGCGCATGAACAGCGTGCGGTAGCGCAAGCCCTCGGGAAAATCGTCATTGGTCTCGGCGACGACTCGTGGATCAACCGCTGCGAGCCCGGTCTCTTCGGACAGCTCGCGCAGCGCGCACGCCTCGGCCCGCTCATCGCCGTCGAGGTGGCCGCCGGGGAACGACCAGGTGTCGGCGCCGTGCGCGCCCCGGCGCAGGCCGAAGAGGATGTCGCCACCGCGGACGACGATGACACCGACGCCGATCGCCTGCCGGTTCATCTCCACCGGCTTGTGTTCACCTGCCGGCCTGTGATCTCGCCTCTTGCCGCTGAAGCCATCAGTACCTCCTCGAGTCGGCGGAGGAGGCCCGGCGGCGGCTGCCGCACGAACCGCCCCTCCGTCGAGAGCTGACGTTCGTCGGCGTAGAGCAGGCGACCTGGCTCGTCCCCCCGAGGGGGCGTCACAGTTGCGGGACAGCGCCGGATTAGGACCGGACTTCGCTGGCTCTAGACCGGCCGGGGATATGTGCCCAGCACCAAAAGGATAAGGGCGCTGGCCGGACGGAGCCAGTCCAGGCGTCGCAGCTGGCGCTTGCGCAAAGCGCATAAAGTGGCCGCGGCCGTGCGGATCGCGATCGCCGTCTTTGAGGGGGCCGAGGAGCTCGACTTCGTCGGCCCCTGGGAAGTGCTGACCGGCTGGCGCCACCTCTACCCCGAGGACGTCGAGGTCTTCCTGGTCGGCGAGGACAGCGAGCCCGTCACGTGCGCGAAAGGCACGCGCGTCCTGGCCGACCGGAGCTGGGACGACGCCGGCGATGTCGACGTCCTCGTCTATCCAGGCGGCCGAGGCACGCGCGCGCAGCTCGACGATGACAGAATCCGCGCTCGGCTCCGCGGGCTGAAGGAGCGGGGGACACTGATGACGAGTGTCTGCACCGGCTCGCTCGTCTACGCCGACGCCGGGCTACTCGACGGTCAGCCGGCGACGACCTACTGGAGCGCGTTCGACGAGCTGTTGCCGCTCGGACGCGCGATCACAGCGCGGCCGGGCGACCGCATCGTCGATGCCGGCGATGTGATCACGGCGGCCGGCGTCTGGGCCGGAATCGACATGGCGCTCCAGCTCGTCGGACGGCTCGCCGGAGAAGGCGCGCGAGGTGCGACGCTACATCCAGTACGACCCACAGCCGCCGCACTAGCGGCTACACCGAGTCCGCCGGCACAGCCCTCGTCTGCGGCCGCGGTTGAAAGGAGCTAGCGATGGGGGCGCTTATGATCCAGGGAACCTCGAGCTGGGCCGGCAAGAGCCTACTTACGACGGCCCTCTGCCGTCTGTTCGCCCGCCGCGGTCGGCACGTCGCGCCCTTCAAGGCGCAGAACATGTCGAACAACGCTCGCGTCGTCGCCGGGGGCGAGATCGGTGCCGCCCAATACCTGCAGGCGCTCGCGGCCAGGGTCGAGCCTGACGTACGCATGAACCCAGTCCTCGTCAAGCCCGAGGGTGACAACCGCAGCCAGGTCGTCGTCAGCGGGCGCGTCGACCACCGGCTGAGCAACACGCCCTGGCCGGCGCGCCAGCGCCAGCTGTGGCCGATCATCGACGAGGCGCTGCGGTCGCTGCTCGACGAGTTCGAGCTGGTCGTGGTCGAGGGCGCCGGCAGTCCGGCTGAGATCAACCTGCAGGAATTCGACCTCGTCAACATGCGCGTCGCCCGCGCGGCGAAAGCGCCGGTGGTGCTCGTCGCCGACATCTACCGCGGCGGCGCCTTCGCCCACCTCTACGGCACCTGGGCCTTGCTCGACGAGGAGGACCGGCAGCGGATCTGCGGCTTCGTCCTCAACAAGTTCCGCGGCGACGCGTCGCTGCTGGCGCCGGGGCCGGCGCGGCTCGAGGAGCTGACCGGCGTGCCGGTGCTCGGCGTGCTGCCCTGGCTCGAGCACGGCCTGCCCGACGAGGACGGCGCCGGCGCCCCGGCGCCGCGTCCGGGGCGGGTCCGGGTAGCGATCGTCCGCTACCCGACGGCGTCGAACCTCGACGAGTTTCGCCTGCTCGAGCAGGTCGCCCAGGTTGTTTGGGCTCCCGTGCCCGAAGACCTCGACGGCGCGGCGCTGGTCGTCCTGCCCGGCTCGAAGCACGTCGCCGGCGACCTCGCTTGGTTGGGGCAGAGCGGCCTCGGCGCGGCGATCGCGGCGCGCGTCGCCGCCGGCGTGCCGGTGCTCGGCATCTGTGGCGGACTGCAACTTTTGGGCGAGCGCATCGACGACC
>DASXRF010000422.1:0-7676 GCA_036506755.1 Solirubrobacteraceae bacterium
AGTGGCCGGCGGCGTCGATCCCGCAGGCGCAGGCGACAATCGCCTGATGGCCGTCGGGACGCGCGCCTGGGCGAGCCGGCGCCGCGGCTCGGACACTGCCAGCGATGCTGGCTGTGGGCCGACCTGTTCGCTCAGCGCGACGCCGTCGACCACGACCCCGAGCTCCTGTACGTCGCGAGCGTCCTGCACGACCTCGCGCTCACCGACGCGCACCGCCCTGGCGGCGCCGACCGCGCCGCCTGCTTCGCCGTCCACGGCGGCGATGTCGCACGCGGCGCGCTGCTCGAGCGCGGAGCCGCGGAGGGCTTCGCCGAGCGCGTCGCCGAGGCGATCACGCTGCACATGAACGTCCGCGTGCCGCGCGCCCTCGGCGCGGAGGCGCATCTGCTGCACGCCGCGGCACACCTCGACGTCGCCGGCAGTCGCGTCGCCGACCTTCCGACCGCGAGCATCCGCGCGGTCCTCGATGCCCACCCGCGAGACGGCTTCGCGGCCCAGTTCCGCCAGCTCATGCGGCGGGAAGCGGCCGAGCGGCCGCGCTCGCGCGCGGCGCTGCTGTGGCGGGTGGGCATGCGGCTCCCGCTGGCGCACAACCCGCTCGACCGCACGTGACTGGCGCTATCGTCGCGAGCCGTGTCCCGGCCAGGGCCGCCGACCCCGGAGAGCGCGACGCCCCAGGAGCGCAAGCGCAATCCCTTCACCAGGTCGGCGACGGGGGGCCGCGTCCTCAGCGCGCTGATGCTCCCGTTCTTCGCTGTCCGCCCGCCCGCGGGGTTCGGCGTGCTGACCACGACCGGTCGCCGCACCGGAAAGACTCGCCGCAAGTGCGTCCGCGTCGTTCACAGAGGCACCGAGGCCTACATCGTGATGCTCGGACCGGCGCTCCTGGGAAGGGCCGGTCCGGGAACCACATCTGCCTGGCTCTTGAACATCCGCGCCAACCCTCGCGTTCGGCTGCGCCTGCGCGGCGGGACGTTCGCGGGAATCGCACGCGAGCTCGAGGAGGGGCCGCAGAAGGAGCAGGCGCGGGAGGCCTACTGCGAGACGGTTCACCCCTTCGACTACCTCGAGTGCGACTTCCACCTCGGCGGCCGCGCCACCCGCGCCAAGATCAAGCAGCTGCACCGCCACTGGTTCGAGACCGGCGTGCCGCTGGTCGTCGAGCTGGCCGACGACGCGATCGAGCTGAGCTCCATCGGCCGCGTCGAGTCGGCCCTGACCGACCTGGCGGCCGCGCCGAACCAGGGCGACGAAGGAGCGCCCGAGGCCCGGCTCGTGCTCGTTCCGGGCGTGCTGGAGGCGCTGGACGGCATCGCGCCGGGCGACCGGATCATCGTGCTCACGTGGCTCGACCGCGCGCGCCGGGACGTCCTGCGCGTCCATCCGCGCGGCGACCCCGCCAATCCGATGCAGGGCGTGTTCGCCACGCGCTCGCCGGACCGCCCCAACCCGATCGGACTGCACGAGGTCGACGTGCTGGCCGTCGACGGCGCGAGCCTCCGCGTCCGCCCGCTGGAAGCCGTGCACGGAACGCCGATCGTCGACATCAAGCCGGTGCTCACGCCCCGCGACTAGTGGGCCGCGCAGGTGCGGTAGCGCCGGGTGGTGCCGAGGTGACGGCCGGCCGTCGTGACCGCCGACACGCGCACGGTGAAGCGCCCGCGCGGCCGCCTGGCCAGCGTGATGCGCACACCGGTGCGGCCGGCGCGCGTTGCCGTCGCCCGTTTGCCGGCGATCTCCACCACGAAGCTGTGCAGCGCCGGACGGCCGGGGAAGTGGATGACGATCGTCCGGTTGGACGCGCAGGCCGCCCGGGCGGGAGCGGTCGGATGCGGCCAGGCCCCGTTCGTGAGCCGCAGGGCGTAGAAGCCGCTGATCGCGTCCGTGTACCAGACCTCGCGCCGCTCGGGGGCGAACGACGGCTTGGACATCGCGAAGTCGCTGGCCTGCTCCCCGTTCGACACTCCGGGCTCGGGCGGGGCGACGAAGTAGGCGACCTCGCGCGGACGGCGCGGATCGCGGACGTCGAAGATCCGCAGCCCCGAGTTGATGAACGAGCAGGCGACGATCTCGGGGTCGACCTCGCGCGGGACCGCGCAGTAGTGCGCGGCGTAGCCCTGCGCCAGGCTCTGGGCGCCCGGGTCGTTCTGCGCCTCCTTGCGCTGCTCGGGCTGGTTGATCTCCAGCCGCAGGTTCGAGACGACCCGCGGGTGCGCCTCGTCGGCCATGTCGACGATCCGCGCGGCGCCGACGGAGTTGAAGTCCTGCGGGACCTGCGTGAACCGCCAGGCGAACTCGTCGAACTCGAGGACGTAGGGGTGGCCGTCGATCCGCATCGGCGCGGTGTTCTGCGGGATCGCGACGGAGTTCCACGTGAGGCGGCTGACCTCGCGCACCTTCGGGTCCGGCTTGCGCGCCTGGATCTCGCTGACGTCGAGCGTGAGGAGCTGGCCGTCGATCGGCTCGGCGACGTAGACGCGGTTGCCGTCGGCGCTGACGCTCGAGCCGTGCGCGTACTCGTTGCCCTCCCAGACGCGCACCGGGTTGCGCGGGTCTGTGACGTCGATCGCGGCGATGCCCTCGCCGCCGTTGACCCAGAACGTCTTGCCGTCCGGCGACCAGCTCGCCTCGTGGCCGAAGCGCGCGGCCTGGAAGGTCGCGGCGAGCCTGGGGTGGCGGCAGTCGGCGGCGAGCTCGTAGATCGACGCCAGCCCCGGGTAGGTCGAGCCGTTGCCCATCTCGGCGGCCAGCAGGCCTCGCCGCTCGTTGACGTAGAGCGACTCGTGCGGCTGCTGCATCGGCAGCTCGGTCAGCAGCTCGGTCTGCTTCGGGTGCGCGGGGTCGGACATGTCGAGCACCGCGACGCCGGTGCTGGGCAGCCCGGGCACCGAGGCGTAGTTGGACGGGTGCAGCAGCGCGGTGTCGTAGTAGGCGCACTCGTGCCCGGCCGGATCGTCGTAGCGCCAGGTCTTGAACCCGCCGGCGCCGCCGACGTGGGAGACCGGCGTGACGTTGCACGTCCAGCCGTCCTTGGCCTGCGACGAGTCGACCGCCGACTGCGGGACGCGGCCCTGGACGCCCTCCAGCGGATGCGAGCCCGGACCGCACTCGGCGCGCGGCACCGGCTCCAGCGGCGGCTCCGCGTTCTGCTGGAGCGGGACGGCGGCCGGCGTGTCGACGCCGCTGAGCGCGAGCAGGTTGTTGAGGTCGTTCGCCGGCAGGACGACCTGCGCGCACGCCCCGGGCGCCGCCACCAGCAGCGCCCCGGCCACGACCGAAATCCAGGCCCCCACCCGCATCCGGTGTTACATTACCGGAAACGTTACATGGCTGCAGCAGAGGCACTCAGCGCGGCGCGCCGCACGTTCCTCCGCGGCGAGCGGGTCGAGATGCAGGCGCTCGCCGACGAGCTGCAGATCAGCCGCGTGACGCTCCACCGCTGGGTCGGCAACCGGGACCTCCTGCTCGGCGAGGTCATCTGGTCGCTCGCCGAGCCGACGCTGCGGGCGGCGCGGGCGGCCACCCGCGCCACCGGCGCGGCCGGGATCGCCGAGGTCGCCGGGCGCTACCTGCAGGCGGCCTACGAGGCGCCGTGGATGCGCGCGTACCTCGAGCGCGAGGGCGAGATCGCGCTGCGCGTGCTGACCACCGACCGCTCCGTGATGCAGCGCAGGTCGGTGGAGGCGACCCGGGCGCTGCTCGCGGCCGAGGTCGACGCGGGCCGGCTCGCCCCCGCGATGGACCTCGCCGACCTCGCGTACATCATCGTGCGGATCGGCGAGTCGTTCCTCTACACGGACGTCATCACGGGCGGCGAGCCGGCGCCGGAGAAGGCTCGCCAGGCGATCCTCGCGCTGCTCTCCTAGCGGTCGTAGGTCGCGATCGCCCGCAGGGACAGCGCGACCAGGACGGCCCCCATCCCGACGGTCACCGCCAGGCACACCGCCAGCTTGCCCGCGTCCCAGCCGTCGATGACCAGCGAGCGCAGGCCGACGATCACGTAGCTGACCGGGTTGAGCCGCGCGAGCGTCTCCATCACGGGGGTGAGGCGCTCGAACGGCACGAAGTTCGGCGTCAGGAACAGCAGCGGGAAGAAGAGCAGGAAGCTCGTGTTCGTGGCCTGGACGTTGCGCGTCCGCAGTGCGACGAGGATCGCGAACCCCGCGTAGGCGACGCCGAAGAGCGCCGAGAGCAGCACGATGACGAGCGCGCCGGCGACGCCGCTCTCGACGTGCGCACCGAAGGCGAGCCCGGCGAGCAGGACGAACGCCGCCGCTCCGATGCCGCGCACGAGGTCGGCGGCCAGGCGGCCGAGGATGATCGACGAGCGCCGGATCGGGGCGACCAGCAGCTTGTCGAAGTACCCGTTGTCGATCTCGGTGACGAGTGCGAGGCCCGAGGTCGCGGTCGCCACCGCGAACATCAGCGAGACCGGCAGCTGGAAGGCGACGTAGCCCTGGCCGTGCAGGAAGGACGTCGTGCTCGGGAAGGTCTTCGAGACCTGGCCGATGTTGACGGCCAGGAAGAACAGCGGGATGAACAGGGTCGGGATGGTGGCCTCGGGATAGCGGGCTACCTCGCGCACGGCGCGGCGCCCGAGCAGCAGCGTCTCGGTCACGGAACCGCCACCTCCTCTCGCTCTCGTTCTTCCTCGCCTTCCACGAGGCGCCGGCCGGTCGCCTGCAGGAAGACGTCGTCCAGCGACGGCCGCGCCACGGAGATCGCGCCGACCTCGAGGCCCTCGCGATCGAGGCGCCGGACGATCTCGGCGATCGAGGCCGCGCCGTCCTCGAGGTAGAGCGCGAGGGCACCGGTCTGGGCGATCACGCGCTCGAGGCCCGGGAGATCGCCCAGCGCGCCCTGCGTCGCCGCCGGGTCCGCGCCGTTGAGCGAGACGGACACGACGTCGTGGCCCATGTCGGCCTTGAGGCGCTCGGGCGTGCCCTCGGCGACGATCCGCCCGCCGTCGATGATCGCCAGCCGGTCGCAGAGCTTGTCGGCCTCCTCGAGGTACTGCGTGGTCAGGAAGACCGTGGTCCCCGTGGCGTTGATCCGGCGGACCTCGTCCCAGACCGTCAGCCGCGAGGCCGGGTCGAGGCCGGTCGTCGGCTCGTCGAGGAAGAGCACCTCCGGCGAGTGCACGAGCGCGCTCGCGAGGTCGAGGCGGCGCTTCATGCCGCCGGAGTAGGTCTTGATGCGGCGGCTCGCGGCATCGCTGAGGCCGACCAGCTCGAGGAGCTCGTCGGCCCGCGCGCGCGCCCGGCGGCCGGCGAGCCCGTAGAGCCCGCACTGGAGCTCGAGCAGCTCGCGGCCGGTCTGCACGGGGTCGAGCCCGATCTCCTGCAGCGCGACGCCGATGCGCCGGCGCACCAGCGCCGGGTCGGCGACCACGTCGGCGCCCGCGACCCGCGCGGCGCCGGACGTCGGGGGGAGCAGCGTGCACAGCATGCGGACCGTCGTCGTCTTGCCCGCCCCGTTGGGGCCGAGGAAGCCGAAGACCTCGCCGCCGGCGACGGTCAGCTCGATGTCGCGGACGGCCTCGATGCCGCCCTTGAAGGTCCGCCGCAGGGCGCGCGCCTCGATCGCGGGACCGTGGTTGGTGGAGCTCATGGGGGCGGGCAAGCTAGTGGACCCGTCCGCAAGGACGCGCCCACTAGCGGGCGACCACCTGCTGGACCGCCCACTGGTTGCCGTCCGGGTCGCTGAAGAACACGAACCTGCCCCAGTCGAAGTCCTGGATCTCGCTGACGTCGGTGCCCCTGCCGGCGAGGTCGGCCCGGGCGGCCTCGATGTCCGAGACGACGAGCTGCAGGCCGCGCACCGACCCCGGCGCCATCTCGCTGAGCCCGGTGCCGATCGCGATCGAGCACGCCGACCCGGGCGGGGTGAGCTGGACGAAGCGCATCTCGTCGCTGACCGCGTGGTCGTGGTCGGCGTTGAACCCGGCCTGCTCGGTGTAGAAGGCCTTCGCGCGGTCCACGTCGGAGACCGGAACCTGCACCAGCTCGAGCTTGAAGTCCATGTCGGCGTCCTCTCGTCGGGGGTCGTCGGGTGAACGGCACGCTAGACAGCATTGCGGTCAGGATCGGTCCGCAATTGCTGCGACGATGTCCGGGCCGTGCTGGAGACGTCCGCCCGCCTCCTCGAGCTCCTCTCCCTGCTGCAGGGGCGCCGGGACTGGTCGGGGTCCGAGCTCGCCGACCGGCTCGAGGTCGGGCCGCGCACCGTCCGGCGCGACGTCGAGCGGCTGCGGCGGCTGGGCTATCCGGTCGAGGCGCGGCCGGGCGTGGCGGGCGGCTACCGGCTCGGCGCGGGCGCGTCGCTGCCACCGCTGCTGCTCGACGAGGAGGAGGCGGTGGCGGTCGCTGTGGGGCTGCGGACGGCGGTCAGCGGCGGCGTGGCCGGGATCGAGGAGACGTCGGTCCGCGCGCTGGCCAAGCTCGAGCAGGTCCTGCCGTCGCGGCTGCGCCGCCGGGTCAACGCCGTGGGGACGGCGACGGTGCCCTACCCCGGCCGCGGGCCGGCGGTCGACCCCGAGGCGCTGGCGGTGATCGCCGGCGGATGCCGCGACCACGAGCGGTTGCGCTTCGGCTACCGCAGCCACGACGGGACGGCGAGCCGGCGCCTCGTCGAGCCGCACCGCCTCGTCCACACCGGCCGGCGCTGGTACCTCGTGGCGTTTGACGTCGAGCGCGGCGACTGGCGCACGTTCCGCGTCGACCGGATCCAGCCGCCGCCCTCGACCGACCGGCGCTTCATCCCGCGCGAGCCGCCCGCCGAGGACATCGCCGCCTACGTCGCGCGCGGCGTGTCGGCGACGCGCGACCGCTACCAGGCCCGCGTGATCCTCCGCGCGCCGCTGGCCGAAGTCGCCCCGCGCGTCCCGCCGGCGTGGGGCACGCTCGAGGCGATCGACGAGCGCAGCTGCCTGCTGCTCACCGGCGCCGACTGGCTCGGCGGCTTGGCCATCTACATCGCCGACATCGGCGTCGACTTCGAGGTCGTCGAGCCGCCCGAGCTCGTCGACCTCGTCCGCCGGCTGGCCGATCGCTTCGCCCGCGCCGCGGGCTGACCGCTACCGCAGCTGGAACTCGGCGATCTTGTTCGCCGACATCATCGTGTACCACGGGTCGCCGTCGGCGTCGACGGTGATCCCGAACGGCTCGCTGCCCTTCACCGCCTTGCTCTCCGTGATGACGCCGTCGTTCGTGACGCGGGCGATGTTCCCCTTGGTCGTCTGCGTGAACCAGACGGGACCGGCGGGCGAGGCCGCGATGCCCTCCGGACCGACGTTGGTCAGCGGGAACTCGGTCACGGCGTTGCCGGCGCCCGGGTCGACGAACCCGACACCCTGCGGCGTGAAGCGCACGGTGAACCAGATCTTGCCGTCGGCGGCGACGGTGAGCTGACGCGGCACGCCCGACGTGGGGATCAGAGAGACCGCGCCGCTCACGGGGTCGAGGCTGGCGATCCCCTGCGGCTCGAGCGGGGTGGTGAACCACACGCGACCGTCGGCGCCGACGGCGACGTCCGCGGGCTCGGGGACGTGGTACTCGCTGAACTGGCCCGAGCCGATGTCGTAGCGCCACTACTGCTTGAGCGCCCCGATCGGCGCGGCCTGCGCGGCGCTGGTGACCACCAGGAACAGTCCGGTGACCAGCAAGGCAAGACGTGCG
>DASXRF010000423.1:0-5501 GCA_036506755.1 Solirubrobacteraceae bacterium
TCGACCCCGCGGACGAGCTCGTCGGCCTCCTCCCGGGTCACGACCCCCTCCTCGACGAGGCGGTCGGCGAACTGCTCGCGCACTGTCGGATGGGCCGCGATCGTCTCGGCCATCAGCGGCTGCGTGTACGCGGGCTCGTCCTGCTCATTGTGCCCGAAGCGCCGGTACCCGACGAGGTCGATGACGACGTCGTGGCCGAACTCCTCGCGGAAGGCGAAGGCCAGGCGGACGGCGGCCACGCAGCCGGCGACGTCGTCGGCGTTGACGTGGATGATCGGCGTGTCGTAGCCCTTGGCGATGTCCGACGCCCAGCGCGTGGAGCGCGCGTCCTCGGGGTCGGTCGTGAAGCCGACCTGGTTGTTCTGGACGAGGTGGATCGTGCCGCCCACCTTGTAGCCGTCGAGCGCCTGCAGGTTCAGCGACTCGGCGACGACGCCCTGGCCGGGCATCGCGGCGTCGCCGTGCAGGACGATCGGCACCGCGGCATTGGTGTCGCGGTGAGCGTGCGGGCCCTGGCGACCGGTCTGCGCGGCCCGCGTGGCGCCGACGACGACCGGGTGCACGAACTCCAGGTGCGACGGGTTGGACTCGAGGTTGACGAGGATCGCGTCGCCGTTGGGCAGCTGGTAGGTGCCCTGCGCGCCGTGGTGGTACTTGACGTCGCCGGTGCCGCCCTGCGGGATCGAGGTCACGGCCTCGAGCGTCGAAGCGCCCTCGAACTCGGCGAAGATCGTCTCGTACGGGCGGCCGAGGTTGTGGGCCAGCACGTTGAGCCGGCCGCGGTGGGCCATGCCGACCACGACCTCGCGCGCGCCGTGCGCGGCGGCGAGCTGGATCGTCTCGTCGAGCATCGGGACCGTCATGTCGAGGCCCTCGATCGAGAACTGCTTCTGGCCCAGGTAGGCCTTGTGCATGAAGCGCTCGAACGCGTCGACCTCGATGAGCCGCTTGAGCAGCGTCTTGTTCTCGTCGTTGGTCAGCGGCTGGCGGTAGGCGCCCGACTCGATCTTCTCGCGCAGCCAGGTGCGCTGGCGGTGGCTGGAGATGTGCTCGATCTCGTAGGCGATCGTGCCGCAGTAGGTCTCGCGCAGGTGCGGCAGCGCGTCGGCGAGCGTGGCGCCCGGCACGTGGATGCGCAGGATCTTCGCCGGGATGCGGGCCATCAGGTCGGGCGTCAGGCTGAGCGGCTCGGGGTCGAGCGCCGGGTCGCCCTCGGGCTCGCGCCCGAGCGGGTCCAGCCGGGCGGCCAGGTGGCCGTGCGTGCGGTGCGCCTTGACGAGCGAGGTCGCGGCCTGCACGCCCTGCAGCAGCTGCTCGTCCGGCGGGGCGAGGACCTCGACGGCCGCGGCGCCGTCGCCGCGGGCGGTGGCCGCGGCGGCCGCCGGCGCGGGCGGCTGGGGAGCCGGGCCGAGCACGGCGCCGAGGTCTTCGAAGACCTGCTCGTAGAAGCCGCCCTCGCCCTGCAACTGCTCCTCGACGAGCGCGAGGAAGCGGCCGGACTCCGCGCCCTGGATGATCCGGTGGTCGTAGGTCGAGGTCATGGTCATGACCTTCTCGGCCCCGATCACCGAGCCGATCGCGCCCAGCCCGACCGGGTAGCCGATCGAGCCCGTCGCGATGATCGTGCCCTGGCCGACCATCAGCCGCGGCACGGAGGCGATCGTCCCGATGCCGCCCGGGTTGGTGAGCGAGATGTTCGCGCCAGAGAGATCGTCTGCCGTCAGCTTGTTGTCTCTCGCACGCGCGATGAGGTCGTTGAACGCGTCGAGGAACTGCGCGAAGGTCAGGCGCCCGGCGTCGCGGATGACCGGCACCATGAGCGTCCGCGAGCCGTCCTTCTTCTCCACGTCGACCGCGATGCCCAGGTTGACCTGGCCGTCGTCGATCCGGAACGGCTTGCCGTCGCGCTGGTCGAAGTGGTGGGCCATGACCGGCATGTGCTCGGTGGCCGCGCGCGCGATCGCGTAGGCGATGAGGTGCGTGAACGAGACGCGCTTGCCCGCCTCCTTGAGCTGCTTGCGGCGGCCGTCGAGCGTCGTGACGGTCATCGTGCGGAACGAGGTCGCGGTCGGGATCGAGCGCGACTCGTCCATGTAGCGGGCGAGCATCGCGGCGCCGCCGCGCAGCGCCTCGGCCGCGGCCTCGGCGGCCGGGGCGGCGGCCGCGCCGTCCTCGCCCAGCACGTCGGCCTTGGTGATGCGCCCGCGCGGGCCGGTGCCCTTCACCCGCGAGAGGTCGATGCCCTCGGCGGCGGCGATCCGCGCGGCGACGGGCGACACGCTGGCGCCCTCAGGGACCGCGGCGGCCGGTGCGGCGGCCGGTGCGGCGGCGGGCTCGGGCTCGGCGGCGGGCGCCGGGGCGGCACCGGCCCCCACGCTCATCCTCGCGATGACCTGGCCGACGGTGACGGTGTCGCCCTCCTCGGCCAGGATCTCGGTGATCGTCCCGGCCGCGGGGGCGGGCAGCTCCATGTCGACTTTGTCGGTGGAGATCTCGACGACGGTCTGGCCGTCCTCGACGTTGTCGCCGACCTTGACCGCCCACTCGAGGATCGTCCCCTCGGTGACCGACTCGCCGCCCGTGGGCGTGACGATGTCGACGACCTCGGCCTCGGCGGGAGCCTCGGGCGCGGCGGGCTCGGCGGTCGCCGCGGGCGGTGCGCTCGGCCCGGCCCCGTTGCCGCCGGGGGCGATCTCGGCGAGCAGGGCGCCGACCTCGACGGTCTCGCCCTCGGGGGCATGGATCTTGATCAGGACGCCCGACGCGGGCGCCGGGACCTCGGCGTCGACCTTGTCGGTGGAGACCTCGACGAGGACCTCGTCGGCTTCGACCGGGTCGCCCTCCTGCTTGTGCCACTCGAGGACGGTCCCCTCGGTCACCGACTCGCCCATCATGGGCATGGTGACCTGCGTCGTGGTGTCCACTGCCATGGCGAGCCCTTACCCTAGCGCGCCGTTCGAGCGCCGTGGCGGCTAGGCCACGCGACCCGCGCGGGTGGCCGGCGCGGCCCCCGAAACGACCCCGTTCCCGGTGAATCGCGCGATCACGTGGCGACATCCGCCGCGCGCGTCGCCGCCCCGCGCCGCGAGGCGCGTACGAACTCGTACGAGCCCACGAACGGGCCGACGGCGCCGACCACGGAGACCGCGAGCGCGAGGCGCAGGTCGATGATCCCGCGGCGCAGGGCGATCAGCGACGCGCAGCACATGGCGATCCAGCCGAGCCCGTGGGCCAGGCGGAAGACGAACTCCTCCGGGTGCAGGCCGGGCACGAGCCAGACGGTCAGCAGGATCGCGTAGACCGTCGAGTGCGTGAACGACGCGGCCTTCAGGCGGGCGAAGGTCATGCCGCGAGCAGGGTGGCCATGCGCCGCAGCGGCTCGCTCGCCTCGCTGGGCCAGGCGGCGACGTCGGCGGGCCACCACGCCCACTCGTCGTGCTCGTGGTCCGGGACGACCTCGGCGCCCTCGGGCAGCCAGGCCATGCCGACGAACATGACCAGGTCGTGGGGCAGGCGGACGAGCGCCTCGGCGGACATCCGATCGGCGTCGACCGCCCACTCCTCGCGCAGCTCGCGGTGCAGGGTGTCGACCGGGCTCTCGCCGACGTCGACGGCGCCGCCCGCCCCGAGCGCCCACCGCCCCGCCCACGAGGCCAGCCAGGACGCGCGCCGCCCGGCCAGCCAGCGGCCGCGGCAGTCGCGGGTGACGCACAGCGCGGCGAGGCTGCCCGAGGCGTCGCCCTCGACGAGGCGCAGCGCCCAGCGCAGCGGCTGCAGGTCGAGCACGAGGCCGCCGGCCGGCGTCTCGCGGTGGGTGACGAGCCGGGCGCCCACTCCGTCGTGGCTGGGCGACCCGCGCTCGCGCAGCGCCAGGATCGCGTTGTCGGCGGCGCGGACCTTCTCGGGCTCGGCCTCGTAGGGCTCGTCGCGCCAGCGGGCCTCGACGTCGGCGGCCGCCCACGGGCCGCGCGCGAGGATCCCGGGCTTCCTGTCCACGGTTTGAGCTTAGGGTTCACCGCCGTGGACGAGGCGCGGCGGCGCAAGCACTGGGGGTGGGGGTTCGTAGACGAGCAGCCGTCGCTCGACGAGCTGCGCGCCGCGGCCGCGGGGCTGGCCGAGCACCTCGGGTTCGGCGGCGCCGACGTCGAGGAGCCCGTGCCGCTGCACCGCCTCCGGCTGCCGGCGCCCCGCGTCGCCGCGCCGCGAAGCGTGATCCGCGACGCGCGCGCGGACGACTTCCACCGGGCGCGCTTCGGGCTGGGCTGCTCGTACGCCGACGTCGTGCGCGGCTTCCGCGGCCAGGTGCCCCATCCGCCCGACGCGGTGCTGTTCCCGCGCGACGAGCGCGAGGTCGAGGCGGCGCTGGAGTGGGCGGCGGGCGCCAACGTCGCGGTCATCCCGGTCGGCGGCGGGACGAGCGTCGTTGGCGGGATCGAGCCGCGCGTCCCCGAGCGCTTCGACGGCGCGGTCTCGCTGTCGCTCGCCGCCTTCGATCGCGTGCACGAGGTCGACCACGTCTCGCGCGCGGCGCGCGTGGGCGCGGGGCTGCCGGGGCCCGTGCTCGAGGAGCGCCTCGGCGCGGCGGGCATGACCATGCGCTTCTACCCGCAGTCCTTCGAGCTCTCGACGGTCGGCGGCTGGATCGCCACCCGGGCGGGCGGGCACTTCGCCACCGGACCCACGCACATCGACGACGTCGTCGAGTCGGTGCGGGCGATCACGCCGGGCGGGGCGTGGGCGTCGCGGCGGCTGCCGGGCTCGGGCGCCGGCCCGTCCCCGGACCGGCTGCTGCTGGGCTCCGAGGGCACGCTCGGCGTGATCACCGAGGCCTGGGTCCGCGTCCAGCCGCGCCCCGAGCACCGCGCCGGGCGCACGGTGCGCTTCGCGCGCTTCGAGGACGGCGCCGAGGCGGTCCGGGCGCTGGCCCAGTCCGGGCTGCGGCCGGCCAACTGCCGGCTCATCGAGGCCGAGGAGGCGCGCTTCACGCTGGCCGGCGACGGCAGCGCGCACCTGCTCGTGCTCGGCTTCGAGTCGACCGACCATCCGGTCGAGGCGGCCCTGGAGCGGGCGCTCGCGCTGTGCCTCGCGGCCGGCGGCGAGCCCGACCCGCCGCGGGGCGGCGGCGCGGGCGCGTGGCGCAGCGCATTCCTGCGCGCGCCGTACCTGCGCGACACGTTCGTCGCCATGGGCGTGCTGTCGGAGACCTTCGAGACCGCGATCACGTGGGAGCGCTTCGGGTCGCTACGCGAGGCCGCGGTCGCCGCGGCCCGCCGCGCGCTCGACGACGAGCGGGCGATGGTGACCTGTCGCTTCACCCACGCCTACCCCGACGGGCCGGCGCCGTACTTCACGGTGCTCGCGCCCGCGCGGCGAGGCGAGGAGGCCGACCAGTGGTGGGCGGTCAAGCGGGCGGTCTCCGAGGCGGTCCTGGACGCCGGCGGCACGATCACCCACCACCACGCGGTCGGCCGCGACCACCGCCCGTGGTACGACCGCCAGCG
>DASXRF010000424.1:0-5307 GCA_036506755.1 Solirubrobacteraceae bacterium
GACCGGCGAGCGCTTCGTGTGGGCCGACGAGTCGACCTACGTGCGCAAGCCCCCGTTCTTCGAGGAGCTCCCCGACGAGCCCGTGCCCGTCGAGGACCTCAGCGGCGCCCGCGTGCTGGCCAAGCTCGGCGACAGCGTGACGACCGACCACATCTCGCCGGCGGGATCGATCAAGAAGGACTCGCCCGCGGGCCGCTACCTGCAGGAGCACGGAGTCGAGCCGAAGGACTTCAACTCGTACGGGTCACGGCGCGGCAACCACGAGGTGATGATGCGCGGCACCTTCGCCAACATCCGCCTGCGCAACCAGCTCGCGCCGGGCACCGAGGGCGGCGTCACGCGGCACCTGCCGGACGGCGAGGAGATGCCGATCTACGACGCCGCCATGCGCTACGCGGAAGAGGGCGTGCCGCTCGTCGTCCTCGCCGGCAAGGAGTACGGGTCGGGCTCGTCGCGCGACTGGGCGGCGAAGGGCACCAAGCTGCTCGGCGTGCGCGCCGTGATCGCCGAGTCCTTCGAGCGCATCCACCGCTCCAACCTCGTCGGGATGGGCGTGCTGCCGCTGCAGAGCGACGAGGTCGGCGAGCTGTCAGGCGAGGAGGAGATCTCGATCACCGGCCTAGCCGAGCCGCTCAACAACGGCGAGCTGCCGCGCGAGGTGACGGTCACGGCGGGCGACAAGGAGTTCACCGCGCGCGTGCGCATCGATACCCCGAAGGAGGCGTTGTACTTCCGCCACGGCGGGATCCTGCAGTTCGTCCTCAGACAGCTGCGCGAGTCCGCCTAGGCTCGACCATGGGGATGGCCGGACCCTCCGCCGGCCATCCCCACCTCGCGCGCGAGCACCCGGCCGGCGGGCAGCTCGCGCGCCTCGAAGCGTAGGACGACTCGCTCGGCGGCGAAAGGCCAGTCGCCCACGTCGGGTTCCCGGCCGGCGCAGAGGTCGAGCGAGATCACGTCCCAGCGGGCCAGCAGGTCGCTCGCCGCGTCCAGGGTGGCGGGCTCGAGTCCGAGCTCCGCGGTCAGCGCCGACTGACGCCGGCGCTCGCGCTCGACGAGGTCGCGCACGCCCTCGCGCCGGCCGGCCAGCCGGGTGAAGTGGCGCGACACGAGCAGGCCGACGAGCCGTCCGAACGTCTCCGCCGCGTCCGTCCCGCGGGCCCAGATCTCGGCGTACTGGCGGTCGGGGAGCTCGTAGAACTGATACGGCAGCCCGGTCCGCGGGTCGATCTGCGGCGCGAGCTCCCACGGCGCCCAGCCCAGGTCGTGGATCGCGGCGGCGGTCAGCAGCGCGTCCCAGGGAAGGTCGGGGCGCGGAGCCCACGCGGCGGCGAGGTGCCCGGTCAGCGCGCTGTGCGCGGTCTGCGTGACGCCGAGGACGCGCTCGCCCTCCCGGCGCAGGATCACGGCGCGGGCTCGATCGTGAGCAGGCCCTGGTCGTGCTCGACCTGCAGGGTCGCGTGATCGATGCCGAAGCGGTCGTGCAGAAGCACGTGCAGCTCGGCGCGGCGCTCGTGGCAGTCCTCGCGCGCGCCGACCACGACGTGCGCGCTGAGCGCCGGGAAGCCCGAGGTCAGCTCCCACACGTGCAGGTCGTGGACGCTGGTGATGCCCGGCCAGGCGGCCAGCGCGTTGCCGATCTCGGCGACGTCCACGCCCGCCGGGGCGGCCTCGAGGAAGATCCGGCCCGACTCGCGCAGCAGCCCCCACGCGGCGCGCACCATCAGCACGGCGACGACCAGCGCCGCGATCGGGTCGGCGCGGTCGAAGCTGGTGGCGAGGATGACCGTCGCGGCGATCGCGGTGGCGACGAACGCGTACAGGTCGGTCACGACGTGCTGGAAGGCGCCATCGACGTTGACGCTGCGCCGGTCGGCTCCCGCGAGAATCCAGGTGGCGGCGACGTTGACCGGGATGCCGGCGAGCGCGACCGCGAGGACGAGGCCGGCGTCGACGTCCGCCGGCTCGACGAGGCGGCCGATCGCCTGGATCGTGAAGACGACGGCGAGGACGGCCAGCGTGGCGGCGTTGACCAGCGCGCTGGCCGGCTCGGCGCGCTTGAGGCCGAAGGTCAGCGCCCCGCCGGGTGGGCGCGCCGCCAGCCCGATGGCGACCAGGGCGAGGCCGAGCGCCGCCGCGTCGGCGGCCATGTGGCCGGCGTCGGTCAGCAGGGCCACCGACCCGGCGAGCAGGCCGACCGTCACCTCGGCCGCGGCGAAGCCGAGCAGGAGGGCCAGCGCGACGACGAGTCGACGTCGGTCGGTCTCGGCGGACACGCCGTGGTCGTGACCGTGGCCGTGACTCATCTCCCTCAAAGGTAGTCTTCCCGCGCGTGCCCACCCCCGAGGTCCTGCGCGCGCTGCTCACCACCCCGGGCCCGTCGGGCTACGAGCAGGCGGCGGCCCGGGTCTGGCGCGAGGCGGCCGGGCGATTCGCGGCGCGCGTGAGCGGCGACGTCATGGGCTCGAGCGTCGCCGTCGTGGACGGCCGCGACGGCGGGCCGCTGACGGCGGTCGTCGGCCACATCGACGAGATCGGCCTGATCGTCACGCACATCGACGACGACGGGATGCTCTGGTTCGGTGGCGTCGGGGGCTGGGACGCGCAGATCCTCGTCGGCCAGCGCGTCGAGGTGCAGGCCGCCGCCGGCCCGCGCCCGGGCGTCATCGGCAAGAAGCCGATCCACCTGCTCAAGGACGAGGACCGCAAGAAGGTCGCCGAGATCAAGGACCTGCACATCGACATCGGGGCGGGCGACGGCGACGAGGCGCGCTCGCTGGTGCGCGTCGGCGACGTCGCGGTAATCGCCGGCGAGCCGGTCGAGCTGCCCAACAACCGCGTCGTCTCGCGCTCGATGGACAACCGGCTCGGCTCCTACGTCGCGCTCGAGGCCGCCCGGCTCGTGGCCGAGGCGGGCGGCGCGCCCGGCGACGTCGCGGGCGTCGCCGTCGTCCAGGAGGAGATCACCTTCGCCGGCGCCAAGACGACCGCGTTCAGCCTGCGGCCCCAGGTCGCCATCGTCGTCGACGTCACGCACGCCACCGACGCGCCGGGCATCGACCCCAAGGAGGTGGGCGGCAAGCACGAGCTCGGCAGCGGCCCCGTGCTCAACCGCGGCGCGACGATCCATCCCCGCGTCTTCGAGCTCTTGCGCGAGGCCGCCGAGGCGGAGGGCATCGCCTACACCGTCGAGGCCTCCGCGCGCTCGACGGGCACGGACGCCGACGCCTTCTTCGTCTCGCGCGGCGGCATCCCGACCGGCGTCGTGTCGGTCCCGCTGCGCTACATGCACTCGCCGGTGGAGATGGTCCAGCTCGACGACGTCGACGCGTGCGCGCGCCTGATCGCCGCGTTCGCCCGGCGCCTGACCGCCGAGGCCCTCTTCGAGCGTTGAGCACCAAGGCGCTGCTGCTCTTCGACATCGACGGGACGCTGCTCCAGCGCGCCGCCGACGCCCACCGCGACGCGATCCACGCAGCGCTGCGGCGCGTCTACGGCCTCGCCGACCCGGGCGCGCCGCGCCTCGTCGCCGCGGGCAAGACCGACCTCGAGATCGCGCGCGAGATCCTCGTCGCCTGCGGGGTCAAGCCGGCGGTCATCGGCGAGCGGGTGACCGAGTTCCGCGTCGCGGCCGCCGAGGAGTACGCCGCCCGCTGTCCCGCCGACCTGTCCGGCCGCGTCGTGCCCGGCATGCCGGAGCTGCTGCACTACCTCGCGGGCCGCACCGACGTGCTGCTCGCGCTGGTCACGGGCAACCTCGAGCCGATCGCCCGCCTCAAGCTCGCGCGGGCCGGCCTGGGGAGCTTCTTCCCGACCGGCCAGGGCGGCTTCGGCTCCGACGACGAGGACCGAGCCGCGCTGCCGGCGATCGCGCGCGAGCGGGCGGGCTCGGCGACGTGGCCGCATCCCCGGGAGCGCACGTGGGTGATCGGCGACACGCCACGCGACATCGCGTGCGCGCGCGCCGACGACGTGCGCTGCCTGGCGGTCACGACCGGTCCCTACGGCGCCGAGGACCTCGAGGGCGCCGACGCGGTGGCCGCCGGCCCCGAGGAGCTGCGCGAGGTCCTCGACGCCGAGCTCGACCGCGGCTGGTGACTGCGTAGAACGCGCACCACAGCGTGCGATGACCTCCCTGCAAGTCGGTGCGAGCTGCGCTGCCGCGCGCCGGCCCGCGCGGCAAGCATCCGCGCATGGGACGAATCTCGCTTGCCGCGGCCGTCGTCGCCGCCATCCTCCTCCTGCCCGCCACCGCCTTCGCCGCCAACGCGACGATCAGAGTCGGCCCGGACAAGGTCCTCAGTCCGCCGAGCGTGACGATCAACCCCGACGAAACCGTGACGTGGCAGTGGGCCGTCGGCTCGATCGCCCACCACATCGTCTCCAACAGCACCACGGGACTGGAGACGTGGGACTCCGGCGAGCGCAGCAGCGGCAGCTTCACGCACCCGTTCACCCACTCCGGGTCGTTCGCCTACCACTGCGCGATCCATCCCAACGTCATGTTCGGCACCATCACCGTGACGGGCGCACCGGTTCCGGCGTTCGTCGACCCCGGCCAGCAGTTCGTCAACGAGCCGGTGGCGCTCAGCGCGGCCGGGTCGACCGATCCGGACGGAACCATCGCCGAGTACCGGTGGAACTTCGGCGATGGGACGCCCGTCGAGACGACCACCACCGAGACGACCTCGCACACGTACGCGACGGCCGGGACGTTCAACGCGAAGGTGACGGTCGTCGACGACCGCGGGAGCGTCGCCGACGCGACGCGCTCGGTCCCGGTGTTCTCGCGCACCCCCACCGCATCGTTCAACGCCACGCCGGCCAGCGTGGCGAAGGGGGCGACGGTGGCGCTCGCGTCGACGTCGGTCGACCACGATGGGACGATCACGCAGTTCGAGTGGGACCTGGGCAACGGCACCTTCGTCGCGGGCACCTCGACCGCGACCGCCGGCCCCTTCACTGCCGCGGGAACGGTCACCCTTCGCCTGCGGGTGACCGACAACGGCGGGAACGTCGCCGAGACGACGAAGACCGTCACGGTCACCAACCAGGCCCCCGCGGCCGCGCTCACCGCGTCGACGACCAGCCCGGCGAACGGCGCCACCGTGTCCTTCGACGCGAGCGGCTCGCACGACACCGACGGCGGCACGATCGCCCGGTACCAGTGGGACCTTGACGGTGACGGGACGTTCGAGACCGACGGCGGCACGACGCCCACCATCGCTCGCGCCTTCGCGCGGGCGGGCGCGCTGACCGTCCGCGTGCGCGTGACCGACAACGAGGGCGCCACCGGCGACGCCACGG
>DASXRF010000425.1:0-4715 GCA_036506755.1 Solirubrobacteraceae bacterium
CTGAGGGCCGCGTTAGCGTGCAGCTGCATCCGGTGTCCTCCTTGGGACTGACTGGCTTGAGCACCTGTCAGCCTCCAAGGGGGCCCGGATGAACAACCCTCCTAGGAACTACATCTAGATCGCGTCCCCGGGCCGGTGGAACATGATCTCGGGGACGACGCAGTTGGGCGACAGACGGAGCAGGAAGCGCAGCGCCTCGGCGATGTCGGTCGTGCTGATCATCTCCTCGGCGGAGATCGTGCCCTTCACGTAGTCGGTCATGTCGGTGTCCACGAACCCGGGGCAGAAGGCGACGGACTTCACGCCGTCGTTGTTGAGCTCCTTGTTCATGGCCACGGTGTAGGCCGCGACGCCGGCCTTGGCGGCCGAGTAGACCGACAGCCACGGCGACGGCACCTTGGCGGCCATCGACGCCAAATTCACCACGAGCGCGTTCCGGTGCTCGGCGCCCGCGGCGCGCAGCAGCTCAATGCACTCGCGGTAGAACAGGACGATCGCGCGGAGGTTGACGTCGAGCTGCATGTCGACGTACTTGGTCTGGTGCTCGTTGACCGGCGCGCCGATGCCGACGCCGGCGTTGTTCACGAGCACGTCGAGCCGGCCGAAACGCTCTCGGTGGCGGCTGACCACCGCGCGGATCGCCTCCTCGTCGGCCATGTTGGCCGCGAGGAACTCGACGTCGTATCCCTTCTCCTGCAGCTGCGAGGCGGCCTGCTCGAGGGTGTCGGGCTTGCGCGCCGTCAGCGTGAGCCCGTACCCCTCGGCGCCGAGGGTCTCCGCCAGCGCATAGCCGATCCCCCGAGAGGCTCCGGTGACGAGTGCGGCGCGGTCGGGCATGGCAGCGGACCGTACACGAGCGCCTCGCCGCGTGAGCGCGCGCGCCGCTTGCGCGCGCCGTTGGTCCACACGCTCGTCCTCGCCTACGCGGGGGCGGCGCTGCCGCTGCTGCTCGTCCTGCAGAGCGCGAACGCGTCGCTCGCCGACGCCGTCAACACCCAGGACATTGCCGAGCCGATCGTCGCGACGATCGTCGGCGCGATCGCGCTCGTGGCCGCCGTGCCCCTGACCACCGGCCTGGCCGGGCTGCTGGCCGTCCGCGTCCCCGCCGCCGCGCTCGGCGACGGCGGCCACGCGCACCATCACTGACGGAGCCGATCCATCACAGTCCGGCGGGCATGAGCGCGGCGGTGACGTCGCTGTGGTCGCCGCGTTGGGCCCCGCGCCACATCACCAGCTCGCGCGTCGTGGGAACGAGTTGTGAACGCGTTCGTCGAGGGCGGGTGTAGCGTCACGTCCATGTCCCAGCCGCTGAACGACGAGCAGGTGCAGGCGCGCATCGAGGCGCTCGAGCAGGAGGAGCGCCGTTTGCGTCGCGACGAACGCGACGCCGCCGAGGTCGCGGGCAGTGAGCGGATCGCGGCCGACGCGCAGCGCCTCGAAGCCGTACGCGTCGAGCTGGACCGTCTCTGGGACTACCTGCGTCAGCGCCGGGCGCTGCGCGATGCGGGCCAGGACCCGGACTTCGCGGAGATGCGCGACGCGGGGACCGTCGAGCGCTACCTCGGCTGACGACGTCGATCGTCGCGATCGCCGACCCGGATCGCGAGAACCCCACCAGCTAGCGCCGCTCGTTGAGGGCCCTGAGGCGCGGATGTAGCGTGCGGTGATGCGCGCCCGACGCCTGCTCGCGACGATCGTCGAGCTCGACTGCGCGGTGTTCGATCGCGTCGCGAAGAGGCACACCCCGTCGCTCGATCGCACGCTGCCGCGGCTCACGCGGGCGGCCGACCACTCGCTGCTCTGGCTGGCCGTCGCCGCCGTCCTCGCCGTCGCCGGCGGCCGGCGCGGGCAGCGCGCCGCGCTGCGAGGGGTCGGCTCGATCGCCATCACGTCGCTGCTGGTCAACCAGGCGATCAAGCGGCTCGTCAGGCGCCCGCGCCCGTCGCTGCGCAAGGTTCCGGCCGCTCGCCGGCTGCGCATCCAGCCGCTGACGACGTCGTTTCCCTCCGGGCACGCGGCGAGCGCGGCCGCATTCGCGACGGGCGTCTCGGTCGAGGTGGCGCGGGCGCGCACGCCGATCGGGGCGCTCGCGGCAGCGGTGGGCTACTCGCGAACCTACGTCGGCGTCCACTATCCCCTCGACGTCGTGGTGGGGGCGACGATCGGCGCCGCCGTCGGCGCGCTGACGACGGTGCCGTGGCCCGTGCTGCCGGCGGAGGCCGAGCAGCGGCGGTCGGCCGCGGAGGGCGTCCGGCTCCCTGGCCGCCGCGAGGGAGAGGGCCTGACGCTGCTGATCAACCCCGAGGCCGGCTCGCCGCTGACCACGCCGAGCGCGGAGAGCCTGCGCGAGCGGATTCCGCGCGCACGCATCGTCGAGGTCGCCGGTTCCGACCAGCTCGGCGACGTCCTCGACGCGGAGGTCGAGCGCTGCGCCGTCCTCGGCGTCTGCGGGGGCGACGGGACGACCGTCAGTGCGGCGGAGATCGCGATCGAGCACGACAAGCCCCTGCTGCTCATCCCGACCGGCACGCTCAACCACCTCGCCCGCGATCTGCGCATCGAGTCCGACGAGGACGCCCTCGAGGCGCTCGAACGCGGCGAGGCGCTGCAGATCGACGTCGGCGAGATCGACGGGCGACTGTTCGTCAACACCGCGTGCTTCGGCGCCTATACGGAGATGCTCGCGACCCGCGCGACCATGCAGAAGCGCATCGGCCGCTGGCCCGCCCAGCTCGCGGCCGTCGCGCTCACCGTCTTCCGGGCCGACCCGGTGGAGGTCTGGGTGGATGGCGAGAAGCGAACGTCGTGGATGGTGTTCATCGGCAACTGCCGGCACGAGCCCAGCGGGTTCGCGCCGAGCTGGCGTCCGCAGCTCGACGACGGGCTCCTGGACGTCCGGATCCTGGGCGGCGACCATCCCTTCGCGCGGCTGCGCCTGCTCTCTTCCATCCTGGCCGGTCGGCTGACGCGCTGTGCGGCTTACGACCGCCGGTGTGTCGGCGAGCTGCGGGTGAGCGCCGGCAGACGTGCTCTGACGCTCGCGCGCGACGGCGACAGCTTCGAGGGATCGGGGAGCTTCGCCGTCCGCAAGCTGCCCCGGCGCCTCGTCGTCTACGCGCCCGCCGACCGCCCTCTCAGTCGGGGTGGCGGAATCGCCCGCCGGGCTTTTACACATCGGTAACGATGCGACGGCTTTGCAGGCCTACGGTCGTCCTCGATGGTCGACGGCGACGGTTTGCCCCTCGCCTTGCGCTCCGGTCGCGGCGCGGAGGCGTTGGCGCTCGCCCGCCGGCTCTACGCACGGCCGTTGCGGCGGGAAGGCAAGACGGTCGCGCACGGGCTCGCCGTCGCGCGGCTCGTGGCGGCCGAGCAGTGCGCGCCCAACGTCGTCATCGCCGGGCTGCTGCACGACATCGTCGAGGACACCGACCTGACGAGCGGCGCGCTCCGTGAGCGCGTCGGCGACGAGGTCGCCGGGATGGTCGCCGACCTCAGCGAGGACCCGGGCATCGACGACTACGTCGAGCGCAAGCGCGTCCTGCGTGAGCATGTCGCCGGCGCCTGCCGCGACGTCGCGATCATCGCGCTGGCCGACAAGCTGGCCAAGCTGCGCCAACGCGCCGCCGATGGGCAGCTATCGACCCCGAGCGCCCTGGAGCACTACCGCGAGAGCGCACTGTCACTCATGCGACGCCACGGGCCGATGCCGCTGGTCGACGCCGTGCTCGACGAGGTGGCCCTCGCCGCGTATGCCGCGGCCGGTTTCGCTGGACCGTCTACCCGCGCGCCCGGCGGGCGAGGGGGATCCCGACCCCCCGCGGCACGTCGGCGACCGTCGCGGCCTCGCGCGCGCGCCGGATGACGACCATGGCGATGTCATCGCGTTGCGGCCCCTCCTGGAAGAGCTCCAGCGGCGCGGCGACGCGCCCGAGCGTCTCCTCGGCGGAGGTGCTGTCTCCGCGCAGGGCATCGAGCAGCCGGCGCTCGCCGAAGCGCTCGTCTCGCCCTTGGGCGTCGAGGACTCCGTCGGTGTAGAGCACGAGCGTGTCGTCGTCGTCGAGGGTGACGGTCTGCTCGGCGAAGTGGGCGTCGGGCGCGACGCCGAGCAGCAGCGAGGGCGTTCCCACCGCGCGCGGCTCGCCGGCGCGGATATGCACCGGCGGCGGATGGCCCGCGCAGGCGATGGTCGCCTCGGCGCGTCCGTCGACCTCGCGCAGCAGCACGCAGGCGGCGGAGATGATGCCGCTCTGCTCGTCGCGGTGCAGGTCGTCGTTGAGGTGCTTGAGCGCGGTGGCCGGGCTCGCGGTGAGCGTCGCGGCGGTACGGATGCTGTAGCGCGCCAGGCCGGTCAACGCGGCGGCCGCGGGGCCCTTGCCGATGACGTCGCCGATGACGACCATCCACGCGTCTCCGACCGAGAAGACGTCGTAGAAGTCACCGCCGACCTCGTCGCTGCGCCGGGCCGGCTGGTAGAGCGCCGCCGCGCGCCAGCCGGCCATGCTCGGCAGCGCCGGCGGCAGCAGGCTGGTCACCAGCGTCCGGGCGAGCTCCGAGCGCTCCTCATAGAGGCGGGCGTTCTCGAGAGCGACCGCGGCCTGGCTGGCCAGGTAGCCGAGCAGCGCTTGCTCCCGGGCGGAGAACGGTCGTTGCCGGGCGACGGCGAGAACCCCAAGCGCGTCCGCGGAGCGGTCGCCCGCGCGCAGCGGCCGCGAGAT
>DASXRF010000426.1:0-11701 GCA_036506755.1 Solirubrobacteraceae bacterium
GACATGTTGACCACGTCGATGCCGTTGTCGCCCGCGTACGTGAGGGCGTCGACCGTCGGTTGCAGGAAGAAGAAGCCGGAGTCCTGGCCGGCGCGCAGGTTGACGATGTCGACGCCGGGGGCCACGCCGCCGATCCCGACGCCGTTGAGCGCGGCGCCGATCGTGCCGGCGACGTGCGTGCCGTGGCCGTCCTCGTCGACGTCGGCCGGGTCGGTGCACGTCCCGTCGGGGTCCTCGGCGCACGGCCCGTCGATCACCGGGTCGTCGACGGTGAAGTTCCGGCTCAGGACGGGGTCGAAGTTCGGGTGGATGTCGGGGTGCGCGCCGTCGACGCCGGTGTCGATGACGCCGACGCGGACGGCGTGGCTGCCGGTCTGCGCGGCGTACGAGCCGTCGGGCGTCGCGTGCATCATCCGCATGTCCCACTGGTTGCCCGACAGCGGCTCGGCCGCCGGCACGTCGGCGACGGCCCTCGTGGTCGCGCGCGTCGCGCCGTAGCCCTGTTCGGACTCGATGCGCCGCGAGGGAGGAAGGCCGGGGAGGTGGCCGATCGTGCGGTTCGCGGCGGCGCCCTCGATCGCGGCCGCCCGCGCGGCGCGGCGGACGAAGGCGTGCGAGCGAGCGGCGACGGTGGCCAGGCCGATCCGGCGGTTCTCGCGCAGGATCCGGCCGCCCGCGCGGTGGATGGCGCGGTGCGCCCGCGCGAGCGAGGCGCCGCGCGCGTAGAGCACGACGTACGTGCTGTGCGCGCCGGCGCGGGCGTCCTGCGCGGCCGGGGCGGCGGCGGGCGCTGCGGCGGTCCCCGCAGCCAGGGCGGCGACCGCAAGCGCTCCGAGCTTCCTCATGCGACTCCTTCCGTGAATGCGGCCGGCTCGTGACCGCCCCGAGCCCGAAACGGCGGCCGGGTGATGAGGCGACTAAACCAGAATCAGAGGGTCTCGCGCAGGAGCGCCCGGCGGATCTTTCCGCTCGGCGTCTTCGGGAGGTCGCCGGCGAAGTCGATGCGGCGCGGGTACTTGTACGGCGCGGTGGTCGCCTTGACGTGGTCCTGGAGCTCGCGGGCCAGCGCGTCGCCCGCCGCGAAGCCGTCGCGCAGGACCACGACCGCGCGGACGATCGCGCCGCGCTCGGCGTCGGGCGCCGCCACCACGGCCGCCTCGGCGACCGCGGGATGCGCGACGAGCGCGGACTCGACCTCGAACGGCCCGATGCGGTAGCCCGCCGAGATGATCACGTCGTCGGTGCGCCCCTCGAAGAACAGCCAGCCGTCGTCCTCGCGCACGCGGTCGCCGGTGCGCCACGGGACGCTGGTGTCCGGCGGTGGCTCGCCCATGTAGCCGCGGAAGAACGTCGGCACGGTCGCCGGGTCGGCGACGAGCTCGCCGTCCTCGACCCACAGGCGCATGCCGGGCAGCGCCCGGCCCATCGAGCCGGGTCGGGCGGGCTCGCCGAGCGGCGCTCCGGTGAGCTGGCCGGTCTCGGTCTGGCCGTACCCGTCGCGGATCTCCAGGCCGGTCGCCTCGCGCCAGGCGGCGAGCACCTCGGGGTTGAGCGCCTCCCCGGCGGCGACGAGCCCGCGCAGCGAGGGCAGCGCCCGCAGCGTCGCGCGCTTGGCGATCACGCGGTACTCGGTCGGCGCCATGCAGAGGACGTCGACGCGCTCGCGCTCGAGCAGCTCGAGCCGCTCGGCGGGGTCGAAGCGCTCGTCGTGCAGCAGCGCGGTCGCGCCGCGGATCCACGGGGCGATGAAGACGTTGCGCGCGCTCTTCGACCAGCCGCTGGCCGCGGTGCACCACACGAGGTCACCGGGCCGGGCGTCGAGCCAGTGCTCGGCCTGGACGTGCTGACCGCTCAGGTAGCGCTGCGCGTGCACGACGGCCTTGGGCTCACCGGCCGTGCCGCTGGTGAAGGTGATCAGGCAGGGATCGCCGGCGGCCAGCTCGGCGGCCGGCGCCGGGTCGGCGTCGCGCAGGAGGTCGTCGTCGGGGACGTAGGCGACCTCGCAGTCAGGACGCGCCCGCTCCAGCTCCGTCCGGTTGCGGCGGTCCGCCAGGATCAGGCGCGGGCGGGTCACCTGGAGGCGGAGCGACAGGTCCTTCGCCCGGAGCTGTTCCGTGCACGGGAGGACCACCGCTCCCGTCCGGAAGCACGCCACCATCGCCAGCACCCACTCCACCCGGTTGCCGATCAGCGTCAGGACGACGTCCCCCTTGCTGATCCCCCGCCGGCTGAGGCTGGTGGCGAGCCGGGCGCTGCGTTCGGCGATCTCGCCGAACGTCCACGTCCTTCGGCTGCCTTCGCGCGTCAGCTCGACGATGGCCGTCCTGTCGCTTGGCGCCGCGTCGACGATGTCTCGAGCGAAGTTCACGCGAGCGGACCTTAGAGCGGTGCTTGTGACGCTTGTGCTTGCGCTTGTGCTTTTTGTGCTTCGGCTCTGCGGGCGCCCACGCGCGGTGCACCGCTTCGACCAGGCCGCGCGGGGTCGCGCACGCCGGGCAGAAGCCGCGCCGCGCCCAGTTCAGCGCGCGCGCGACGACCTCGTCGGCGTAGGTGATGCCGAAGTCGCCGGGGCCGAGGTCGCCGGGTCCGTAGTAGAGGTAGGCGGCGCGCCAGGCGCTGCCGTCGGAGAGCTCCAGCGTCGCCCCGTTGGCGCGCAGCAGCTGGGCGGCGGCCATGATCGCGTCGTAGTCGTCGTAGACCGACGGGTGGCGGCCGGTCGGATGCGGATAGGCGTCCGGGCGCGGGGCGAGCAGGTGCGCATGCCGGAAGCGCCGCCACGTCGAGACCGGGCCGTTGGTGACGTTGAACTGCATCGGCCCCGCGCAGCAGCGGGCGTAGTTCAGGCCGTGGTACGTGCCGTCGGCTGTGGAGAAGGCGGTCTCCTGCTTGTGGATCGAGGCGAGCAGGAACCACGCGACGTCGAAGCGCCGGCCGGCGCGGCGGTAGAGCGGCAGGAACGAGGCGACGGCGCGGCGCGAGACCCGCGCGCGGTCGTTGCGGGCGAAGCGCGCGCGGTCGGCGCGCGCGTCACGTTCGGGGCGCAGCGGCGTGGGCGTCGCGGCCGCGCTCGGCAGGACCTCGAACGACTCGCCCATCGCGGTCGAGGGGGCCGCTGACGCAACAAGTGCGCCGACGGCGAGCAGCAGGGGAACGCGCCGCACTTCGAGCAGGTATCGGCAGGTTTGGTCAGGCGCTCAAGAGCGCTCGGGGAGGACCATCTGGGTGCAGACGAAGTTCGCGGCCAGGCGCTCGCCGTTGTGCACGCGGACCTCCCACACCTGCGTCCGGCGCCCGATGTGCAGCGGCTCGCCGATGCCGATCAGCTCGTCGCCGTCGCGGCCGGCGGCGAAGACGTTGACCTTCAGCTCGACGGTGGTGAAGTCCTCGCCCGCGGGCAGGTTGCGCATCGTGCCCCACGCGGCGACCGTGTCGGCGAACGCGGTCCAGACCCCGCCGTGGACGTAGCCGCCGGGGTGCAGATGGCGCCGGTCGACCGCCAGCCGGCCGACGACGCGCTCGTCGTCGATCTCGACCAGCTCGATGCCGAGGTCGCCGGGGAACGTGCCGTCGAGGGCCTCGCGGCTGCGCTCAGGGGTGACGCGGGGGTTGGCCGCCATGAGCGTGCCAGGGTAGTAGCCGGCGCCGCTCAGTCCCCGCGCGTAGGCCAGCACCACCGACGTCGCGGCGAATCCCGCGCGCTCGTAGACGCGCCGGGTGTCGGCGTCCCCGGCGTCAGGAACGCGATCTCCACGCCGCGGCGCCCGCCCGCGCGCGGCGAAGGCCTCTGCGAGCGCCGCGGCGTCGTCCGGCGCGAACGCCGCGCCCTCCTCGGGAACCGCGTAGTTGAAGTAGCGCAGCGGGTCGTCGGGGTGCACGAACGCCGTGAACGGCCCGACCCGGACGGCGTCCCGGCCCCGCGCGGCGGAGCGGCGCAGATAGCGTTGCAGGCGCCGGTCGAAGGTCACGGGTCGTATCCTCCGAGACCTCTCAACCCAGACCCCAGAGGTAGCGAGAACCCCATGGCCGTAGCCGTTCCGTACGTCGAGAAGACCGACGAGCAGAAGGCGATCACCGAGATGGTCCGGCAGTTCACGGACGAGCAGATCATCCCGAACGCCGAGCACTACGACTCAAAGGACGAGTACCCGGAGCCGATCGTCGAGCAGATGAAGGAGCTCGGGCTCTTCGGGATCACGATCCCCGAGGAGTACGGCGGGCTGGGCCTCGATCTGACGACGTACGCGATGGTCGTCGAGGAGCTCAGCCGCGGCTGGATCTCGATCTCCGGCGTGATCAACACGCACTTCATCGGCACGTACCTGCTGCTGAAGTTCGGGACCGACGAGCAGAAGCAGAAGTACCTGCCGCGGATGGCGACCGGCGAGCTGCGCGCCGCGTTCAGCCTGTCGGAGCCCGAGCTCGGCTCGGACGTGCAGGCGATCAAGACCGCCGCCAAGAAGGTCGACGACGGTTCCTACGAGATCAACGGCACGAAGATGTGGGTGACCAACGGGCTGATGAGCGGCCTGGTCTTCACGCTCGTCAAGACCGATCCAGACGCCCAGCCGCGCCACAAGGGCATGACGTGCTTCATCTGCGAGAAGGAGCCCGGCGTCAGCGAGAACACCGGCGAGTACGCCGGCTTCACCGTCCCCCCGAAGATCAAGAAGATGGGCTACAAGGGCGTCGAGTCGACGGAGCTCGTCTTCGACGGCTACAAATGCCCGGCCGAGAACATCCTCGGCGGCGAGGCGGGCGGCGTCAACAAGGGCTTCGCGCAGATGATGGACGCGCTCGAGGTCGGGCGCGTGAACGTCGCGGCGCGCGGCGTCGGCCTCGCGCAGCGCGCGTTCGAGCTCGGCATCAAGTACGCCCAGGAGCGCAAGACGTTCGGCAAGCCGATCGCCGAGCACCAGGCGATCCAGTTCAAGCTCGCCGACATGGCCACGCAGCTCGAGGCGGCGCGGATGCTGACGATCAAGGCCGCGCGCCTGAAGGACGCCGGCGAGCGCTCGGACCTCGAGGCGGGCATGGCCAAGCTGTTCGCCTCCGAGACGGGCCGGTTCTGCGCCGAGGAGTGCCTGCGCATCCACGGCGGCTACGGCTACTCCAAGGAGTACGAGATCGAGCGCATCTACCGCGACGCGCCGCTGCTGCTCATCGGCGAGGGCACCAGCGAGATCCAGCGCATGGTGATCGGCAAGAAGCTCCTGCAGCGGTACAAGCTCTGACCGCCCAGGCCGACACCAAGACGCTGATCGAGGGGGCGGTCAAGCGCCTGCTCGCCGAGGTGCCGGCGCTCCAGCCGCTCAAGCTGGTCGTCGGCCTGGACCTGCGCGCCCGCGGCGACACGCAGCAGTACCGCATCCAGCTGCCGGGACCGAACGTGACCAAGGACATCGCCACCGACGCCCGCGTGCGCGTCGAGGTGCACCGCTCGTTCTTCAACGAGCTGGCCAAGGACGGGCGCGTGGCCGACTGGCGCGAGGCGTTCACCTACGGGCAGGCCAAGGCGACCGGCCCGACGCAGATCCTCCAGCTCATCGAGCGGGTCGTGGACAAGCAGGAGGAGCGGGCACGCACCAAGCGGGCGCGCCACTGACCCTGCCGGCCGAGTGGGCGCGCCACGAGCGCACGCTGATCGCGTGGCCGTGCCGGCGGTCGCTGTGGGGGCCGGTGCTCGAGGACGCCCGCCGCGAGACGGCCGGCGTCGCCAACGCGATCGCCGCCTTCGAGCCCGTGCTCATGGTCTGTCGTCCCGGCGACGGCGCCCGCGCCCGCGCCGCGCTGGCCGGCGCGGTCGACATCTGGGAGGCGCCGATCGACGACTCGTGGCTGCGCGACAGCGGGCCGATCGTCGTCACCAACGGCGAGCGGCGCGCCGTCCAGTTCGGCTTCAACGCCTGGGGCGGCAAGTTCCCGCCGTGGGATGACGACGCGACGATCGCCGGGCGGCTGTGCGACCACCTCGCGATCGCCTGGGAGCGCTCCCCGATGATCCTGGAGGGCGGCGCGATCGCCGTCGACGGCGCCGGCACGCTGGTCACGACCGAGGAGTGCCTGCTCAATCCGAACCGCAACCCGGGCTGGTCGCGCGAGGAGATCGAGGGCGAGCTGCGCGCGCGCCTCGGCGTCGAGCGCATCGTCTGGCTGGCGCACGGGCTCGTCGAGGACCGCGACACCGACGGCCACGTCGACCTCGTCGCCGCGTTCGCCGCGCCGGGCGTCGTGGCTCTGCTCGCGGTCGATGACGACAACCCCAACGCGGAGCGGCTGGCCGCCGCCCGCGAGGCGCTGCGCGCGGCCGGGCTCGACGTCCTCGACGTCCCCGGCCTCGTCTACGAGGACGTCGCCGGCGAGCGCATCGCCGTCTCGCCGATGAACCTGTACGTCTGCAACGGCGCGGTCGTCATGTCCGACGCCGACGAGGGCGCGCTGGAGGCCGTCCGGACCGCCTTCCGCGACCGCGAGGTCGTCGGCGTCGAGGCGAGCACGCTCGCCTACGGCGGCGGCGGGCCGCATTGCATCACCCAGCAGGTTCCGTACCGTTAGCCCATGCGCCTGGAGACCGCGCTCGGCGATCCGCCTCCGTCGTACGCCCGGGTCGACGAGCCGACCCGCCCACCGCTGCGCATCGGCGCCGTCCAGCACCGCTGGCATCCCGATCCGGCCGAGCACGAGGCCGCGCTCGCCGAGGGCATCCGGCTGGCCGCCGACCAGGGCGCGCGCCTCGTCTGCCTGCAGGAGCTCACGCTCTCCCCGTACTTCGCCATCACCCCCGAGGGGCCGTTGCCCGGCGGCTCGGGCGGCGAGCCCGAGGACATCCCCGGCGGCCGGACGTGCCGCTTCGCCGCGCGGATGGCCGGCGAGACGGGCGCCTACGTCCACGCCTCGCTCTACGAGCGCGTCCCCCAGGGCGGCCTGGGCTACAACACCGCGGTCGTCATGGCGCCCGACGGGCGGCTCGTCGCCCGGACGCGCAAGCTGCACATCCCGGTCACGGCGGGCTATTACGAGGACAAGTACTTCCGCCCCGGCCCGGCCGAGAACGGCTTCCCGGTGGTCGAGCTGGCCGACGGGCGCTTCGGGTTTCCCACCTGCTGGGACCAGTGGTTCCCCGAGCTCGCGCGCGCCTACTCGCTGGCCGGGGCCGAGGTGCTCGTCTACCCGACGGCGATCGGCTCGGAGCCCGACCACCCGGACTTCGACACCGAGCCGCTGTGGGAGAAGGTGATCATCGGCAACGGGATCGCCAACGGGACGTTCATGGTCGCCGTCAACCGGATCGGCAGCGAACCCCCGCTGACGTTCTACGGCTCGAGCTTCATCTCGGATCCGTACGGGCGCAAGCTCGTCAAGGCGCCGCGCGACGAGCCGTGCGTGCTGGTCGCCGACCTGGACCTCGACCAGCGCCGCGACTGGCTCGAGCTGTTCCCCTTCCTGACCACGCGCCGGCCGGACGCCTACGCGCCACTCGCCGGCTGATGCTGCTCGCCGTCCTCGCGGCGCTCGCGGCCGAGCGGCCGGCGATCGTCTCGGACCCCATCCCGTTCCCCGCGCGGCGCAAGCACGAGATGCGCCTGTACGCGCGCCGCCACTACGGGCTGGACCGCTTCACGCTCGTGCACCCGCGCGTGATCGTCGAGCACGTCACCGCCACCTCGACGTACCGGGCGACGTGGAACACGTTCGCCTCCGACGCCCCGGACCCTGAGCTCCACGAGCGCCCGGGCACGTGCTCGCACTTCGTCATCGATCCCGCCGGACGCATCCACCAGCTCGTGCCGCTCGGGCTGATGTGCCGCCACACCGTCGGGCTGAACTGGACGGCGATCGGCATCGAGCACGTCGGGCTGTCCGACGCGCAGGTGATGGGCGACCGCGCGCAGCTGACCGCCTCGCTGAAGGTCACGTGCTGGCTGCGATCGCGCTACCGGATCGCGCTGCGCAACGTGATCGGCCACAACGAGTCGCTGTCGAGCCCCTACCACCACGAGCGCGTCGAGCGGCTGCGCCATCAGACGCACGGGGACATGCGCCACGCGACCATGACGCGCTACCGCGCCGCGCTGCGGCGCGAGTGTGCGTGACCTTTTCCCGGCGCGGCGCTCTTCCCTGGAGACCACGCCGAAAGGAGTCCCTTCGTGTCCCCCCGCCTGACCGCGCTCGTCGCCGCCGTTGTGGCCGCGCTCGCGCTGGCCGCGCCCGCGTCCGCCGCCACGTTGCGCGGCACCGTCGTCCACCTCAACCACCATGCGCACAAGGTCGTGGTGGCCACCAAGGGCGGGCGGATGGTCGCCATCCACTCGCGGCGCACCGTGCGCGTCGGGCGCGTCGTCCGCGTCAACGCCCGCCGCCTGCGCAACGGCACCTTCGCGGCCCGCAGCATCCGCGTCCTCGGCACGCGCCACCGCGCGCGGCTGCGGGGGACCGTCACCTACGTCAACGGCCACCGCCGCCTGTTCACGCTCTCCTCGCGCGGCGCGTCGGTCCTGCTGCACGCGCGTCGCGCCCGCGCCGCGCGCGCGATCGCGGCCGACGACGCCATGCCGCAGTCGGGCTCGCAGGTCGTCGTCGACAGCGACATCGACGACCAGGGCGACCTTGAGGCGAAGGACATCAAGGACGAGGGCGACGACGAGGACGGGATCGAGCTCGAGGGCAAGGTCCTCGCGGTCAACCGGGACGCCCGCACGCTCAGCGTCTCGGCCGACGACGACGACGAGTCGGGCGAGGCCGTGACCGTCGACGTGCCGGGCAGTTTCGACATCACGCAGTTCAAGGTCGGCGACGAGGTCGAGCTCGTGGTCACCAAGCAGACCGACGGCTCGTTCCTGCTGCAGAAGGCCGACACCGACGAGGACGACCAGGCCGACGACGACGACACCAAGGGCGACGACGACGCCGACGGCGCCGGCAGCGGGGACGACTGAGCCCCGGTCCGGCGCTGCGGTCCGGCGGGCCGGTGGGGATCTCCGCGGGGCAGGCGTCGAGAGCCTGCCCCGCGGGTACGACCGCTCCGTCCCTTCGGCAGGGCTGGAGCTGCTGTGAGCCCATGGTTCTCGGACGCGCTGCTGCGCGCCCAGTCGGATGACCGCCTCGTGATGCTGGCCCGCGCGGGGCACGAGCGCGCGTTCGTCGCGATCGTCGAGCGCTATCGCCGGCCGCTCTACGCGTTCACGCGCCGGCTGGTGCCCGAGGCTCGCGCCGAGGACGTCCTGCAGCAGGCGTTCACGAACGCCTGGGCGGCGCTGAGCGGCGGCGCGGACGTGCGCCACCTGCGGGCGTGGCTGCACCAGATCGTCCGCAACGCGGCGATCGCCGCCGTCCGGCCGGCGGGCGACGAGCCGCTGTCCGAGCTGCTCGTCGGCGCGGACGGGCCCGAGCGCGACGTGGAGCTGCGGCTGCTGGTCAGCGAGACGCTCGACAACATCGCGCGCCTGCCCGAGCACCAGCGCGCGGCCATCGTCAAGACCGCGATGGAGGGCCGCAGCCGCTCCGAGGTGGCGTCGTCGCTCGGCGTGACCGACGGCGCGGTGCGCGCGCTGCTGCACCGCGCACGGACGACGCTGCGGGCCGCGGCGACCGCGCTCACGCCGATGCCGCTGGCCACCTGGGCGGCCGGCGGACGCGGGCCGGGACTCGAGCACGCCGCCGAGCTGGTGGCGGGCGCGGGATCGGCCTCCATCGCCGGGGCGACGGCCAAGACCGGCACGATCGTGGCGGTCACGGGAGCCGTCGCCGGGAGCCTGGCGAGCCACGGGACGCCGCTCCCCGGGCATCACCCCCAGCACCACCGCCGGGCGGTGATCGCCGGGCACCACCACCGCGCGACGGCGCCCGTCCGCCTCCCCGCGCCGCACGCCGGTCCGGCCGCGACGACCGCGGGCACCGCTCCTGCTCACGCCGCTCCGGCCGCCGGGCCGCCGCGCCCGGCTCCCCCGCCGACACGTGATCGCTCCGCCTCCGCCCCTCACGGCCTCGCCGTGGTGGTGCGCCGGAGCGACGAGGACGGCGGCCACGGCCGGCGGCACCGCTCCGCCGCCCTGCGCGCGCCCCGGGACGACGCCGACGACGCCCCGCTGCGCGCGCCGCCGGGCGACGACGCCGACGAGGGCGGCGACGGCGACGACGACACCACGGCGATGACTGCCCAGACGCCCGAGGCCGACGACGGCGACGACCGCGGCGGCGGCGACGACGGCCTCGACCAGCCCGACCCGGCGTCGGCGACCGCCTCGGACGACTAGTGGGTCCACTAGGCTCGCCGGTGTGAGCGAGCTGCGCGAGGTCCAGCGCCCCCTCAAGCAGCGCTACCGCGCCGAGCCCGGCGCGGCGCGGATCACGCTGACCGCCCGCGGCGCCCAGACCGACGCGCCGGTCGCGTGCTCGGTCGATCTCGGGCGCGCGATCTACGAGGCGCAGGCGCACGCCGGCGTCGGCGGGCCGGGCACCGCCGCGTGCTCGGGCGACCTGCTCCTGGGCGCGCTCGCCGCCTGCGCGCAGGTGACCTGCCAGATGGTCGCGGCCGCGATGGGCATCGAGGCGACGCGCATCGAGGCGGTCGTCGAGGGCGATCTCGACCTGCGCGGCACGCTGGGCATCGACGACGCGCGCGTCGGCTTCGACGAGATCCGCCTGCGCCTCGAGGTCGACGCGCCGGGCGCCTCGGCCGACCAGCTCGCCGCCCTGCGCGAGAAGACCGAGCGCTACTGCGTCGTGCTGCAGACGCTCCGCGACCCGCCGACCATTTCACATTAACTGAAAAAAGGGGTCAGACCCTAGAGCTGCTCCTGCGGGCACCACCACGTGGTGCGCCCGCCGACCGTGCCGCGGACCATGCCCGCTCCGCAGCGCGGGCAGTGCGCGCCGGCCTGGCGGTAGGGGACGACCTCGCCGGTGTGCACGCCGCCGTCGCGGATCGCCGCGCGCAGGGCGGCGCGCAGCTCGCGGCGCAGGTGGTCGAGCTGCTCGTCCGACAGCTCGCCCGCCGGATGCAGCGGCGAGAGCGCCGCCCGCCAGAGCGTCTCGTCGGCCAGCAGGTTGCCGATCCCCGAGATGACCGACTGGTCAATGAGGCGCGCCTTGAGCGGGGCGCCGCCGCGGCCGACGCGCTCGCGGAAGGCCTCGCGGCCGATCGTCCCGGCGTCGGGGCCGAGGCCGCCGAGGTCGGGATCGAGGATCGCCCGCCCGAGCCGCCGCTTGTCGCGCAGGGCGAGCCGCCCGCCGTCCTCGAAGAGCAGCGTGAAGCGATCCCATCCGTGCGGCTCGGGCGCGTCGTCGACCACGATGCGCCCCGCCATCCCGAGGTGCAGCCCGAGCACCGGGCCGCCGTCGGTGTCGCACCACATCGCCTTGCCGCGGCGGTTGGCCGAGACCAGCTCGCGGTCCTCGAGCGCCGCCCCTATTTCACCGGGGGCGTGGGGCCGGCAGACGTAGGTGTCCGAGTCGTCGACGGCGGCGATCCGCCGGCCGAGCGCGAGTTCCTCGATGAGCGCGCGCGACCGCTCGACCTCGGGCAGCTCCGGCATGCCGTGCCCAGCGTACGCCGCCGGGCCTCAGCGCACCGCCTGCTCGACGAGCGGCAGCGCGCCGGCCGTGACCCACCCTACGCGCCCCGGCGGGGCTGCGGGTGGCGCCCACGTCGCGACCGCGATCTCCACGGGGTCGGGGTCGAGGCGCGCGCCCGCCGGCCAGTCGG
>DASXRF010000427.1:0-2288 GCA_036506755.1 Solirubrobacteraceae bacterium
GACGGGCCCGCGCTCGGCATGCGCGGCTACGTCGCCGCGCGTCGGCGCACCCGCCGCCCCGAGGAGGTCGCCGTCCTCGCGCACGGCCCGTGCGGCGGCGGGCGTCCACGCTTCTTCGCCTCGGAGGGCCTGCTCCTTCCCCTGCGACTGCACCCGCGCCTGGTGACCCTGGCCCGGAACGCCGCCGCCGCCGAGGCGCACCTCGGTGCGCGCCCGGCGGTCCGCGGCCTGACCAGCGCGCTGCCTGCGCGGACCGCGCGCTGGCCGGCGATCTCGGTCGCCTGCATGGACGCCCACGACCGCGCGCCGCACGCGCGCCAGGCCTCCGACACGGCGGCCCACGTGGACCCGGCCGCGATCGAGGGCGCGCTCGAGCTGTGCCTCGCGCTCGTCGCGGCTCTGGACGCCGACCTGCAGAGCGTCCAGGCCGCCTCAACCCGGGGGGCGAGCGTCCGATCTACACCGGTCGGGGGCGCCGAGGAGCGACGGCGCCCCCTCTTCTTTCCCCGCTAATCGCTGTCGGCGAGGCCGACGAAGAAGTCGAGCGAGCGCGGGTTGGCCAGCGAGTCGCGGCTCGCCGCCTTCTCGGCCGGCACGCCCATCAGGATCTTCTTGACCGGGACCTCGAGGACCTTGCCCGAGAGCGTGCGCGGCACCTCGGCGATCGCCCGGATCTCGTTGGGCACGTGCCGGGGCGAGCAGTCCTCGCGGATGCGCGCCCTGATGCGTGCGACGAGGTCGTCGTCGAGCGTCGCGCCCTCGCGCAGCACCACGAACAGCGGCATCCAGTCCTCGCCGTGGCGCGGCACGTCGACGACGAGCGCATCGACGACCTCGTCGACCGACAGCACCGCGCGATAGATCTCGCTCGTCCCCATCCGGACCCCGCCGCGGTTGATCGTCGAGTCCGAGCGGCCGGTGATGATCGCCGTGCCGCGCGACGTGATCTCGATCCAGTCGCCGTGGCGCCAGACGCCCGGGTAGACCGAGAAGTAGCTGTCGCGGTAGCGCGAGCCGTCGGGGTCGTTCCAGAAGAACAGCGGCATCGACGGCATCGGCTCGGTGATGACGAGCTCGCCCACCTGGTCGACGACCGGGCGCCCGTCGTCGTCCCACGCCTCGACCTTGCAGCCCAGCGCGCGCGCCTGCAGCTCGCCCTCGTAGACCGGCAGCAGCGGCACGCCGCCGACGAACGCCGTGCACACGTCGGTCCCGCCGCTCGTCGAGAACAGCCACACGTCGGGGCCGAGCTCGTCGTAGACCCAGCGGAAGCCCTCGGGGGCGAGCGGGGAGCCGGTCGACCCGACGCTGCGCAGCGCGCTCAAGGAGCGCCCGCCGCCGCGCGGCCGCACCCCGCCCTTCAGGCAGGTCGCGATGTACGCCGCGCTCGTGCCGAAGCAGGTGATCCCCGCTTCCTCCGCGAGGTCCCAGAGCACGTCGAGGTCGGGGGTCGCGGGGTTGCCGTCGTAGAGCACGACCGCGGCGTCGGTGAGCAGCACGCCGACGACGAAGTTCCACATCATCCAGCCCGTCGTCGTGAACCAGAAGACCCGGTCGCCGGCCTGCGCGTCGACGTGCAGCCCGAGGTGCTTGAGGTGCTCGACGAGGATCCCGCCGTGGCCCTGGACGATCGCCTTGGGCAGGCCGGTCGTGCCCGAGCTGTAGAGCACCCACAGCGGGTGGTCGAACGGCACGCGCTCGAACTCGAGCGGCGCGGGCTCGCGCACCAGCTCGTCCCAGCTCAGCGCCCCCGCGAGCTGTCCGGCGCCGAGGTAGGGCAGCACCACCGTGTGCTCGAGCGAGGGCATCTCGCGGCGCAGCCCGTCGACGACCTCGCGGCGATCGAAGTCCTTGCCGCCGTAGCGGTAGCCGTCGACGGCGAGCAGGACCTTCGGCTCGATCTGGGCGAAGCGGTCGATCACGCTGCGCGGGCCGAAGTCCGGCGAGCAGCTCGACCAGATCGCGCCCAGCGACGAGACCGCGAGGAACGCGACGATCGTCTCCGGGATGTTGGGCAGGTAGGCGACGACGCGATCGCCGCGCTGCACGCCGAGCGCGCGCAGCCCGGCGGCCGCGCGCGCGACCTGCTCGCGAACGTCGCCCCACGTCAGCTCGAGCAGCTCGGGCCGCACCTCGGAGCGGGCGACCATCGCCACGGCCGCGTCGTCCTTGCCGCGCAGGATCTGCTCCGCATAGTTGACGTGGGCGCCCGTGAACCACTTCGCGCCGGGCATCGAGCGGTCACCGAGGACGCGCTCGTAGTCCGCGTCGAGGCCGAAGAAGTCCCA
>DASXRF010000428.1:0-16143 GCA_036506755.1 Solirubrobacteraceae bacterium
TGCCGGACGTCTACGACCTCTACGTCACCAACACGCCGATCACCAACGCGATCGCGCTCGGCGCCGGCAAGCCGATCGTCGTCGTCGACTCCGGGCTGCTCAACCTGCTCGACGCGCGAGAGCTCCAGACGGTGCTCGCCCACGAGGTCGGCCACATCCTCTCCGACCACGTCCTCTACCGCACGGCGCTGGCCATCCTGCTCGCCATGAGCGGCATCGGCCGCATCCCGCTGCTCGCGGGATTGCCCCTGCTCGGTCTGCGCCACGCCCTGCTCGAGTGGTCGCGCGCCACCGAGCTGTCCAGCGACCGCGCGGCCACGCTCGTCAACCGCGACCCGCTCGTCACCTGCCGCACGCTGCTCGCGCTGGCCGCCGGCCTGCCCGCGTCCAAGCTCGACCTCGACGCCTTCCTCGAGCAGGCCCAGCAGTTCCACGAGGCCAAGGACGGGCTGGACCGCGTGCAGCGCTTCCTGCTGCAGGTCCGCGTCGGCCACCCGCTGTCCGTGCGCCGCTGCCGCGAGATCATGGACTGGGTGCGCTCCGGCGACTACGAGCGCATCGTCGGCGGCGACTACGTCCGCCGCGGCCACGAGGCGACGGCTCGCGAGGAGGCCGTCGACGCGGTCGACTTCTACGCCGAGCGCTTCGCGGGCTTCATGCGCGACGCGGGCGACGCGGTCCAGTCGGTCGGCCAGCAGGTGGGCGACTGGCTGCGCGGGTCTAACAAGCCATGATCACGTGGAAGGGCAGGCTCGCCGGGTTGCCCGCGGCGTCGTAGGTCTGCACGCCCACGTGGTCGCCGTCCCGCGCGCTCCATTCGTGTCGCTGCCGATGACCTCGACTCGCGGCCGGGCGCCCTCTTGCGCCGCTGAGCCGGATTGCGCGGCCCCGCTTCAGAGAGCTACGATCCGGACCAGCGAACGACCAGGCCCGCAAGGGCACGTGAAACCGCAGCAAACCTGACGCTTTCCTGAACCACGGCAACTTCAGCGATTTGACGATCCTCGACACCCACGATCCGGGCGAAGGCTGCCCGCCTCGCGTACTCAAAGGCTCTTCCCCCGTCGTTTCCTGAAGGGCGGCCTCGTCGCCGCCAGCCGCGTTCGGTGACGCGCCTCCGCGCCGCCCGGTCCGCCGCTTCATCACATCGGAACTGCACGACGGCCCGCCCGGGCGGTCGTTTGGAGAGGAAGAGGGATGGAGATTCTGATCGCGGCCGTGGTGCTCTCGGTGGGGCTGGTCGCCGCCGCGGCGCTGCTCGGCCGCACGCGCACGGCGCCACCGCGGCCACCCGCCGCCGCGCCCGCGCGGGAGGCGCCCGCCCCGGCGCCGCCGCCCGCGCCGCGCGCCGACCCCGCGCACGTCGCCGCGCTCGACGCGCGCGAGCGCAAGCTCGCCGAGCGCGAGCAGGTGCTCGAACGACAACGTGAGGACCATGCCCGGCGCCGTGACGCACTGACGCGAGAGCTCGAGCGCGTCTCGGGGCTGAGCGCCGCCCAGGCCAAGGCGATCCTGCTCAAGGAGCTCGAGGACGACGCCCGCCACGATCGCGCCAAGGTCCTGCGGGCCATCGAGGAGGAGACCAAGCGCGACGCCGAGCGGCGCGTCCGGTCGATCCTCGCCGTGGCCATGCAGCGCCTCGCCGCCAGCCACGCGGCCGAGACCACGGTCTCGGTCGTCCAGCTGCAGGCCGACGACATGAAGGGCCGGATCATCGGCCGGGAGGGCCGCAACATCCGCGCGCTGGAGAACCTCACCGGCGTCGACTTCATCATCGACGACACGCCCAACGCGGTCGTGCTCTCGGGCTTCGACGGGGTCCGGCGCGAGATCGCGCGCATGACGCTCGAGAAGCTGCTGCAGGACGGGCGCATCCACCCGGCCCGCATCGAGGAGATGTACTACCAGGCCAAGTCCGAGCTCGAGAGCCACATCATCGAGGCGGGCGAGGCGGCTGTCCTCGAGGCCAACGTCGGCGGTCTCGACGCGGAGCTGGTCAGGCTCATGGGCCGCCTGAAGTTCCGCACGAGCTACGGGCAGAACGTGCTCGCGCACTCGGTCGAGACGGCGCACCTGGCCTCGATGATGGCCGAGGAGCTGGGGGCGAGCGCGAAGACCGCGCGTCGCGCCGCGTTCCTGCACGACATCGGCAAGGCGGTCTCGCACGAGATCGAGGGCCCGCACGCGCTCGTCGGCGGCGAGCTGGCCCGGCGCCACGGCGAGCCCGAGGCGGTCGCCCACGCGATGGAGGCCCACCACAACGAGGTCGAGCCCCAGACCGTCGAGGCGGTCATCGTCCAGGCGGCCGACGCGCTCTCGGGCGCGCGCCCGGGCGCGCGCGGGGAGTCCCTCGAGCAGTACGTCAAGCGGCTGCGCGACCTCGAGCAGATCGCCACCCGCCACGCGGGCGTCGAGAAGGTCTACGCCATGCAGGCGGGCCGCGAGATCCGCGTCATGGTCCAGCCCACGGCGGTCGACGACGACGCGGCCGTGCTGCTCAGCCACGACATCGCGCGGGAGATCGAGAAGGAGCTCGAGTACCCAGGGCAGATCAAGGTCACGGTGATCCGGGAGTCGCGCGCGGTCGAGTACGCGAGGTAGAGCAGCGACGTCGACGCGAACGTCGTTCGCGAAGCGGTCCGACGTTCCCACTACTCTCGCGCCGCGGGCGTGTTGTGGGTTGCGGAGACCAAGCAGGGGGATCGCATGCAGACGATGAAGCGAAGGGCGGCCGTGGTCGCCAGTGGGCTCAGCGTGCTCGCTGTCACCGCTCCGGCGGCGTGGGCGGCGCCGTCCGTCTCGACGGGAGGGGTGCACAGCATCACCGCGGACGCGGCGAAGGTGTTCGCCACGATCAACCCGCGGGGCAAGCCGACGACCTACTACTTCGAGTACGGCCCGACGCGGCGCTACGGCTCGCGCACCCCGGACGCCAACGCGGGCAAGGCCACGCGCAATGTCAACGTCAGCGCCGCGATCGGCGGCCTGACGCCGAACACGACGTACCACTACCGGGTCGTCGCGAGCAATCCCGACGGCGTCACCAGCGGCGGCGACCGCTCGTTCAAGACCAAGCGACTGCCGCTCGGACTGACGGTCAGCGCCACGCCGAACCCCGTCGTCTTCGGCGCGGGCACGACCGTCGCCGGCCAGCTGACCGGCACCGGCAACGCCGGCAAGCAGGTCGTCCTCCAGCAGCGCGCGTTCCCGTTCACGGGCGCCTTCGCGAACGTGGGCAACGCCATCGTGACGGACGGCAACGGGGCGTTCTCGTTCGCCGCGCTCGCGCTGCCGGCGACGACCCAGGTGCGCGCGCAGACGACGGACGGCAAGGTGACCAGCCCGGTCGCCACGGTGGGCGTCGCGGTGCGCGTGGAGACGCGCGTCACGACGTACCGGGTCCACCGCGGCCATCGCGTCCGCTTCTCGGGCGTGATCCACCCGGGCCGCGAGGGCGCGCTGTACGCCGTCCAGAAGCTCAACCGCGCCGGGCAGTGGGTGACCGTCGCGGGCGGCATCACGCACAAGGGCAGCGGGACGTTCTCGGGCTTCTCGCGGCGCGTCCGCGTCCGCCGGGGCGGGCAGTTCCGCATCTTCGTGCGCATCGTGGATGGCAACTTCACGTCCGGGATCGGCCGGACGGTGCGCATCCGCGTGCGCCGCTGAGCACGCTTCGAACCGCCCGCCCGGCGGCTACGCTGGGCGGGCGGATGAAGCGCTACCACGTCACGACGTTCGGGTGCCAGATGAACGAGCACGACTCCGAGCGCATGAAGGGCATGCTCGAGTCGCTCGGCTACGACGAGGCCCCCGACGCCCGCGACGCCGACCTCATCCTCTTCAACACGTGCTCGATCCGCGAGAAGGCCGACGAGCGCTTCATCGCGCACCTCAACCAGGCCGCGGCGCTGAAGCGGCGGGACCCGGAGCGCGTCATCGGCGTGGGCGGCTGCTGGGCGCAGTCGGTCAAGGACGAGGTCTTCCGCCAGTTCCCGTTCGTCGACGTCGCCTTCGGGCCCGGCCAGGTCCACAAGCTCGCCGAGTTCCTGACCAGCGACTCGCTGACCGCGCAGGGCTTCTTCGAGTTCGAGGGCTTCACCGGCCACCTGCCGATGAAGCGCACGCGCGCCTACCAGGCGTGGATGCAGATCTCCGTCGGCTGCAACTGCCGCTGCTCGTACTGCATCGTGCCCTCGACGCGCGGGCGTGAGGTCTCGCGGCCGCTGGACGAGCTCGTCGCCGAGGCCGAGCGCCTGGTCGCCGACGGCGTGCGCGAAGTGACGCTGCTCGGCCAGAACGTGAACTCGTACGGCCGCGATCTGCGGCCGGACCGCCGCTCGTTCTCCGAGCTGCTGCGCGCCGTCGACGCGACCGGCATCGAGCGCGTGCGCTACACGAGCCCGCACCCGAAGGACATGCGCGAGGACGTCGTGCGCTGCCACGCCGAGCTGGCGTCGGTCTGCGAGCACATCCACCTGCCCCTGCAGTCGGGCTCGAGTCGCGTGCTGAAGGCCATGCGCCGCACGTACACGCGCGAGCGCTACCTGGACCGCGTCGCGCTCATCCGCGAGCACGTGCCCGACGTCGCGCTGACCACCGACATCATCGTCGGCTTCCCGGGCGAGACCGAGCGTGACTTCGAGCAGACCCTCGAGGTCGTCGAGGAGGTCGGCTACGACGGCGCCTTCACGTTCATCTACTCGCCGCGCCGCGGGACCGAGGCGGCCTCGATGCTCGACGCCTTCGTGCCGCACGAGCTCGCCGTGGAGCGGATGGAGCGCCTCGTCGAGGCCGTCCAGCGTCGCGCCCGCGAGCGCGCCGAGCGGTTCGTCGGGCGGACCGTCGAGGTCCTGGTCGAGGGCCCGTCGCGCAACGATCCGACCCGCCTGCGCGGCCGCTGCCGCCACAACAAGGTCGTCAACTTCACAGGCCTCGCCGAGCCGGGCGAGATCGTCCCGGTCGAGATCACGAGCGCGACATCGCAGACGCTCGCCGGCGAGATGTCGCTGCTGGCGCGCATCGGCGCTTGAGGATCGCGCCCGCCCGGTGACGGGTTGAGCTCGATGCTGTTCGACGCGCGCGCGCACGAGCCTCTGCTGGATAGGGCATGGAGACCGGCTGAGGTCGAGGCGGAGATCCGGACGATCGCGGAGGACGCGGAGGATGCGCTGCGGGACGGGGACTGGTGGCCGTGGCATCCGCTCGATGCCGAGGGCGGTGATCCCGAGGTCGTCCACGGCATCTATCTGGGAGCGGCGGGAGCGCTGTGGGCGTTGCATCGCCTTGCGCGGGCCGGGCTGCACGAGCCGCGCCATGACTACGCGCGGCTCGCGGAAGACGTCTTGGACAGCTACCTGCGCCGGCCGGAGTTCGACGGGCCGGTGCCCAGCCTGTGGATGGGGGAGGGCGGGATCGCTCTGGTCGCCTGGCTGCTGTCACCGTCGCGGGCGCTGGCGGCCCGCCTCGCCGAGATGGTCGTCATCGATCCGGACAGCGACACCCTCGAGCTGATGTGGGGAAGCCCGGGCTTGCTGCTGCTCGCCGACGTGATGCTGGAGCGCACCGGGGAGCAGCGCTGGGCGTCCGCGTGGAGCACGATCGCCGATCGCCTGATGCTCCAGTGGGGCGCACAGGTCCCGGGCTTCTGGACCCAGCGGCTTTACGGGTCCACCGGAGAGATCCTCGGCCCCGCGCACGGGTTGGCCGGGGTCGTCGCCGCCCTCGCGCGCCGCCCGGACCTCTTGCCGCCTGGCCGGCTCGTCCCCGGGGCCACGGCGGCCGTGTCGGCCACCGCGATCCGCCAGGGCGAGCACGCCAACTGGCCGCCCGCGCGCGACCGGCCACTCGAGGACGCGGGCGGCTTCATCCGCACCCAGTGGTGCCACGGCGCGCCGGGCATCGTGACCTCGATCGCCGCGTTGCCGCGCGATGACCAGCTCGACTCGCTGTTGCTCGCGGGCGGCGAGCTGACGTGGGCGGCGGGTCCGCTTCGCAAGGGCGCGAATCTGTGCCACGGGACCGCCGGCAACGGCTTCGCGCTGCTCAAGCTCTTCACCCGCACGGCAGACGAGTGCTGGCTCGAGCGAGCCAGGCGCTTCGCGATGCACGCCGCCGGCCAGGTCGCGTCAGCCCGGGGGCGCTACGGACGCGGCCGGTACACCCTCTGGACCGGTGACCTCGGCACCGCCATGTATCTCCACCAGTGCCTTGCCGCCACATCCGAGGTGCCCGCGATCGACCTGTGGTGAGACACGCCCCTTCTTGTGTCCGTCCGCACCCGGTGCGAACATACGTTCGTCATGCGCTGGGACAACCTGAGACTCGACCGCGAGGGGGAGGAGACCCACCTTCCCGGCTACCGCGACGCCGCGGTCGTCCGCCGCTTCGACGCACCCGAGGCGCTCGACATCCGCTTCTACGAGGTCCGCGCCAAATCCGCGCTCAACCGTGTGCCGAAGGCGTCGCAGATGCCCTTCCGGTGGACGGTCAACCCGTACCGCGGGTGCACACATGCGTGCAAGTACTGCTTCGCGCGGCCGACGCACACGTACCTGAACATGGACGCCGGGCGGGACTTCGAGCGGGAGATCGTCGTGAAGGTCAACGCGCCGGAGGTGCTGCGCGCCGAGCTGTCGCGGCCGTCGTGGACGCACGAGCACGTCGCGATGGGGACGAACACCGACCCGTATCAGTGGGTCGAGGGGCGCTACAAGCTCATGCCGCCGATCTGGGAGGCGTTCCGGGACACGGGGACGCCGTGCTCGATCCTGACGAAGTCGCCGCTCCTGCTGCGCGACCTGCCGCTGATGCGCGAGATCGCCGACCGCGGGATCCCGATCACGGCGAACCTGTCGGTGCCGACGCTCGACGAGAAGGCGTGGCGGGCGACCGAGCCGCACACGCCGCACCCGCGCGCGCGGCTGGAAGCGGTCGGCGAGCTCAACCGCGCCGGGATCCCGACGGGCATCCTCATCGCGCCGCTGATGCCCGGGATCAACGACGCGCCCGAGCAGGTGGAGCGCATCCTCGCCCTGGCGGAGGAGAACGGCGCGACGGGGATCGGCGGCATCGCGCTGCACCTGCGCGGCGAGGTGCGCGAGATCTGGTTCGACTGGCTGCGCGCCCACCGGCCGGATCTCGTGCCGCGGTACGAGCGCCTCTACGCGCGCGGCGCGTACGCGCCCCCGGAGGAGCGCCGTCGGCTCGCGGCGCTCGTGCGGCGGGGGCCGCCGCCGTCGGTGCCCGACGGTGAGCCCGCCGACTCGGCGCGGCGCGTCCCCCGGCGGACGCGCTTCGATGACGGGCGGCCCGCCGCGGGGCGGCCGGCGGACCCGGCGCCACCGCCGAAGCCGCGCCAGGAGGCGCTCTTCTAGCGGCCCGCGCCGGGCGCCGGCGCCGCTCGGGCCTGGCCGAGGCCCTTGCGCGGCAACGCTCCGAAAGTGCGCAGTTTGGACGGCTGTGTGACGGGCATCACACTCGGATGGCGTAAGACGAGTGAGACCAAACCGGATGACGCAAAGACACCCGCATGACATGAGGCGCATGTTCTCGACCCGCTCGCACTCGTGGGCGGAGGTCGGGCTCGCGCGCCACCTGAGCCGCGCGGCTGTCAAGCGCGCGCGCATCGAGACGATCCTGCTCATCCCGTTCGCGGTCGGCGTCCTGATCGCCTACGCGCACCGGCGCCAGCTGTTCCCGGGGCTGGGGACGCAGGTCCAGGTCGTGACCGTGGTCGCACTGCTCGGCATCGGCTGGGGCCTGGCCCGCGCCGTCGGGCGGGTGCTCGGGCCGTCGCTCTTCAAGCGCATGGATCCGGCGACCGCCGGCACCGTCGGCTTCCTCATCCGACTGATCACGATGGTCGTGGCGCTCATGGTCGCGCTGCGGATCGCCGGCCTGCGCCCGCGCGAGCTCGCCGTCGGCGGCGCGTTCACCGCCGTCGTGCTGGGGCTCGCGGCGCAGCAGACCCTCGGCAACCTCTTCGCCGGGACCGTGCTGCTCAGCGCCCGGCCCTTCCGCGTGGGCGACCGCGTCCGGCTGCAGGGCGGCGGCCTCGCCGGCAGCGTCGAGGGCGTCGTGAGCTCGCTCGGCTTGCTCTACACCGTCCTCACCGAGAGCGAAGAGGAGGTCATGATCCCCAACAGCGTGGTCCTCAACGTGGCGATCGTCCCGCTGCGCGAGCCCGACGCGGTCGAGCTGCGCGCCCGCCTGCGCCCGGGCGTCACGCCGGCTGACGTGCAGGCCCTCCTCGACGAGCGCGTCCAGACGCCCGTCCGCGAGGCCCCCCGGATCATCCTCGAGGAGCTCGACGACGAGGAGGTCGTCGTCCGCATCCAGGCGACGCCGGCCAGCGAGGCCGACGGTCCGCACCTCGCGACGGAGGTCCTCGAGGCCGTCGCGCGCGAGACCCGCCGCAGCGAGGACGACGTCCGCCGGGGCAACGGCGGCACCGCCCGGTCGAAGGACGGCGACGGCGCCGCGCAGAGCGACGAGGACGCGGCGAAGAGCGGCGCCGGCGACCAAGACGCGACGCACGGCGACGACGCCGCGAGGGTCGGCGCCGCGGCGGCCGTCGGGTCCGACGGAACGCGCGGCGGCGCCTGACGGCGGGGGCCGGCGCCGCGAAGCCGGCCGGCCGCGGGGGCTCACGCGGCGGCCGTCGGGTCCGACGAAACGCGCGGCGGCTGACGGCGGGGCCGGCGCCGCGAAGCCGGCCGGCCACGGGGACTCACGCGTCGGCCGCGGCGCACCGCGGCCGCGGGGAGCGCATGCGGCGATTGCCGCGCGGGGCAAGGCGCGGGCGCCGCGGCGACCGCCCGCCTACCGCTTGTCTGCCTGCCCCGCCCCGATCGCGCGGGCGATCTGCCCGGCGCCGAGGCGGCGCGCCATCCGCGCCGACAGCTCGGGCGCGAGCCCGGCGAGGGCCGCGCCCGCGCGCAGCGGCAGGGGCGCCACGTCGATCTCGGCCCGGTCGCGCTCGATCGCCCGGACGACCGCGTCGGCGACGTCGGCGGGCGTGCGGGTGCCGACGAACGACGGCAGCGTCGCGCCGGAGTCGTGGAACATGCCGGCGTCGCGGATGAAGCCCGGGAAGATCGTCGAGACCCCGACGCCGGTGCCGTGCAGGTCGGCGCGCAGGCTCGTCGCGAAGCCGCGCAGGCCGAACTTCGTGGCCGCGTAGAGCGATTGCCCCTCGGTCGCCGACTTGCCCGACAGCGACGAGACGAAGACGAGGTGGCCCGATCCGCGCTCCGCCATCGGCACGCCCAGCAGCCGGGCCAGGACCATCGGCGCGCGCAGGTTCACGTCGAGCACCCGGTCGATCTGGTCGACGTCGTAGCCCTCCACCCGCCCCGAGCCCGGCAGCGCCGCGTTGGCCACGAGCACGTCGATGGGGCCGGCCTCCTCGGCCAGCCTGACCACCGCGTCGCGGTCCGCCAGGTCCACGCCGATCGCCAGCGCGCCCAGCCGCGCGGCCAGCGGCTCGAGGACGTCGGCGCGCCGCCCCGTGACGATCAGCCGGGCGCCCCGGCCGGCGAGCCGCTCGGCGATCGCTTGGCCGAGCCCGCCGGTGGCGCCGGTGACGAGCGCGGTGCGTCCCACGAGGTCCATCGCCGCGGAACCCTTGCAGATCGCGCGCGCCGCGAAGCGGAGCCGCGACGAAGGCCGGCGACGCCCCCGCTACCGCGGGAAGACGGCCACTGTGGCGGTGAAGCCGTGCAGGAACGGCGCCCCGCCGACCGGCCCGATCTCGCCCGCCGCGAAGAAGCCCGCCGCCGGCGCGCCGGCGAAGGCCTCCTCGACGACCTCGGCGTCGTGGTCGGCGACCCCGAACAGCCCCCGCCCGCGCCCGTTGCAGGTGAAGACGAGCGCTCCCGCAGGGGCGTCGCCGCCGAGGGCCTCGACGTGGAGGCTGAGCGCCTCGCGCAGGTCGCGGTCGGCCGAGCCCGCGTCGCGCGCGTGCAGTCGGAGGACCTGGCCCGCGGCGACCGGCGTGCCCACGGCGACGCTGCCCTCGGACGGATCGGCGCCGAGCAGCCCGCGCACGAGGAAGTCGCCCTGCACGTACTCGGGCTTGCCGCCGTCCACGACGATCCCGACCAGCAGGCCCTCGTCGTTCAAGACGGCGCGCTGGTGCAGCGGCAGCTCGCGGATGATCTCGCGCAGCTTCGAGAGCGCCGGCCGGCCCGCGAGCTCGTGGATGATGTGCCCGTCGGCCGACGTGATGGTCAGCTCCGGCCCGAAGGGCGCGGCCCCCTGCGAGACGCAGGGGAGCACCTCGACGCCGTCGAGCCGGACGCCGACGGCCCCTCCGCTCTCGATGACCTCGTCGCCGAGGAACAGCGCGGCCTCGCCCTCGCTCGTCCGCGCACTCGCCACGCCGCCGATGATCGGGACACCCGGCGCGCGCTCGGCGACCGCCTCGAGCACCTGGTCGGTGGGGAAGGAGATCGGGTCCGGCAGCAGGATGGCGGCGGCGGCCCCCTCGAGGTCGGGCACGCCGGAGACGGCGAGCCCGTCGTCGATCTCCTCGACGCCGGCGTGGAAGGGCAGCGCCGTCCCGTCGCCGAGCCAGGCCGCCCACACCGCGACCGCGGTGCCCTCCTCGACCTCGTGCCCGCAGCCGAGCACGCCGCCCGCGCCGCAGCCCACGAGCACCTCGGGCTCCAGCGCCTCGTAAATGCCCTCGAGCGTCGCCTCCGGCGCCACGAGATGCATCCCCGAGGCGAACACGAGCACGAGGTCGGCCGGGCGCCCGTCGAGCTCTCGCCGCGCCGCGCCCGAGGCCTCGATGGCCCCGAGCCGCGGGTCCGGCAGGCACGAGAGCCCACAGCCGATCCGCACGCTCACAAGGCCCACCATACTCCCGCGGCCACAGTGTCAGTGATCGCGATCTTCGGCCCGACCGGCGTGGGGAAGACGGGCGTCGCCCTCGCCCTCGGCGACGCCCTGCGCACGCGCGGCGAGGACCCCCTGGCGATCTCCGTCGACGCCCTCCAGGTCTACGCCGGGCTCGAGACGCTGACCGGCGCGCCCACCCCCGCCGAGCGCGCCCACCTCGAGCACCGCCTGGTCGGGATCGTCCCCGTCACCGCGACGTACTCCGTCGCCGAGCACGCCCGCCGCGCGCACGCCGAGATCGACGCCGCCCTCGCCGCCGGTCGCGCGCCGATCGTGGTCGGGGGCACCGGCCTGTACCTGCGCGCGGCCCTAGCCGACCTCGACCTCAAGCCGCCGCCCGCCCCGGGGGTGCGCGAGCGGCTCATGGAGCGCCTGCGAAGCGAGGGTCCCGAACGCCTGCACGCCGAGCTCGCCCGGCGCGCGCCGGCCGTCGCCGAGCGGATCGCCCCGCGCGACGCGCATCGCGTCGTGCGGGCGCTCGAGCTCGACGCGCTGGGCGAGGTCCACGGCGAGCACGCCGCCGAGCAGCTGTGGACCGCGCACACGCGCCGGCCTACGCGCCTCGTCGGCCTGACCATGGACCGCGACGCGCTCTACGCGCGCATCGACGCGCGCGTCGACGCGATGGTCGCCGCGGGCGCGGCCGCCGAGGTGCGCGCCGCCGACGCCGCGGGCGCGAGCCCGACGGCGCGCAAGGCGCTCGGGTTCGCCGAGCTGCTCGCCGGCGACGTCGACGCGATGAGGCGCCGCACCCGCCAGTACGCCCGCCGCCAGCTGACCTGGCTGCGCAAGCTGCCGGACGTCGAGCTCGTCGACGTCACCGACCGCGAGCCGGCCGGCGTCGCGCGCGACCTGCTTCAGTAGCGCGCCGTGGCGATCGCCTTCGAGAAGTGGCAGGCGCTGGGCAACGACTACCTCATCCTCGAGGCGGCGGCGCTGCCCTGGCCGCTCACCGCCGAGCGCGTGCGCCGGCTCTGCGACCCGCACTTCGGGGTGGGCTCGGACGGCGTGCTGCTGCTCAGCGCCCCCGACGAGCCCGGCTTCGTCGCCCGCCTGCGGATCTTCAACCCCGACGGCTCGGAGGCCGAGCTGTCGGGCAACGGCGCGCGCGAGGCGATCCTCTACCTGCGCCGCGCGGGGTGGACCGACGCGTCGACGTTCTCGATCCAGACGGCCGCCGGCGAGATCCGCCCGACGATCCTCGACGAGCGGACCTGCCGCGTGGACATGGGCCGCGCCCGGCTGGCCGAGACGGGGGAGGTGGAGGGCTGGCGCTACCAGGCGCTCTCGATCGGCAACCCCCAGTGCGCCATCCGCGTCGCCGACCGCGGCGAGCTCGAGGCGCTCGACCTCTCCGCGATCGGGCCGCCGATCGAGCGCAGCCCGCTCTTCCCCAACCGCACGAACGTCTCGTTCTTCACCGAGCTCGCCAGCGACCGCGTCCGCGCCCGGATCTTCGAGCGCGGCGTGGGGGAGACCCTGGCCAGCGGGACCGGCGCGACCGGCGCGGCGGTCGCCCACGTGCTGCGCGGCGGGGACTCGCCGGTGACGGTCGAGCTCGACGGCGGCGAGCTCGTCGTCGACGTCGGCGAGGACCTGCACGTCGACCTGACAGGCTGGGCGCTGCCCGTGTGCCGCGGGGAGCTGAGCGCCGAGCTCGAGGCCGAGCTGGCGGCGCTGTAGCCATGCACGAGACGCCCGACGACATCATCAGGCTGCAGCTCCTGCTCGCCGAGAGCCACGCCGCGGCGGGCACGCACCTGCGCAGCATCTTCAACGACGAGCGGCGCATCCCGGCCGACGAGCTGCCCGCCCTGCTGCCCGGCGTCCAGGTGCTCAACCTGGCCACGGTGACTGCGGCCGGAGAGCCGCGCGTCGCGCCCGTCGACGGGCTCTTCTACCGCGGCAGCTTCTGGTTCGGCTCCGCGCACGACTCGGCGCGCTTTCGCCACCTGCGCCGCAATCCGGCGGTCAGCGCCGCCCACACCCGCGGCGAGGAGCTCGCGGTCATCGTCCACGGGACCGCGCACGAGACCGACCTGACCGACCACCCGTTCCGCGACTACTGCCTGGAGATCTACGGGCCGGCGTGGGAGCAGTGGGGCGCGCCGGCCGCCTACGCGCGCATCGAGGCGCGCAAGATGTTCACGTTTCGTTCGACGACGTGAGCGAGCGCTCGGCGAGCTCGGCGACGAGCGCGTCGGCGATCACGCCGGGCGCCTCGTCGATCCCGGCGTAGTCGGGGAACGCGTCGACGTCGACGACGACCGGGCCGCCGGGCGCCTCGAGCACGTCGATCCCCGCCAGCGCGAGCCCGAACCGGCGCGCGCAGGCCAGCGCGAGCCGGCGCAGCGGCGGCGTGACCGCGACCGGGCGTCCGCCGGCGCCGGGCGCGACCAGCGGCGACGGCCGGCGGCGTGCCCAGACGCGCTCGCCCGCGACGCACAGCTGAACGTCGACCGAGCCCGTCGCCACGTAGGCCTGCGCCAGCAGCGGCGTGCCGTCCCACGGCAGCCGCTCGAGCTCGGAGCGCCCGTGGACGATCCTGACGCCGCGCGCGCCCGAGCCGAAGACCGGCTTGACGACCATCGGGAAGCCGAGGCGGGCCGCGTGCGCGGCGCCGTAGGCGACGACCGTCTCGGGGACGGGCACGCCCGCGCGCGCGAGCAGGAGCGTCGCCTGCGCCTTGTTGCGGACCGCGCGCACGGCGGCGTGGCTGTCGAACGTCCGCCCGCCGTGCAGCTCGGCGGCCTGCAGCAGCGCCAGGCCCGCCGGATTGCGCGTGCGCGCCACGACGAGATCGCCGGCCCGCAGGCCGCGCCACGAGGCCGGCGCGCGGTCGGCGACGACCAGGCGCGGCGCGAGCCCGCGCGCCTCGAGCGTGCGCACGAGCGCGGCCGGCATGCGCTCGTGCAGGGTCGCCGCATCGGTCAGGACCCAAAGCCGGTACATGCCGGCCAGGCTCCGCCGTCCGCGCCGCCGCCTCTGCGACGTCCGTCACCGACCGCCGGTGATCCCGATCACGCTGCTGTTAGCGTGGCGAGCCATGCAGAGCGCCGCCGCCATCGGGCTGAGCACGATCGACCAGGGGTCGGGCCGGGTCCTCGACGCCTGGTATCCCACGCCCGCGCTGGGCGCCCGCCCCGCCGCCCCCGACGGCCTGCCGACCGGCGAGCGCTCCGACCCGCTGCGCGGCGTCGTCACGGTCCAGGTCACGACGGTCGTCGAGGACCTGGACCAACCGCCGGTCGACACCGCGGACGCGTACCTGCGCCTGCACCTGCTCTCCCACCGCCTCGTGCGCCCGCACGAGATCAACCTCGACGGCGTCTTCGCCGTGCTGCCCAACGTCGCCTGGACGAGCCTCGGCCCGGTCGACGTCGGCGCGATCGAGGCCGTCCGGCTGCGCTGCCGAGCCGAGGGGCGCCATCTCGAGGTCCACGGCGTCGACAAGTTCCCGCGCATGACCGACTACGTCGTTCCCGCCGGCGTTCGCATCGCCGACGCCGACCGCGTGCGCCTCGGCGCCCACCTGGCCGAGGGCACCACGGTCATGCACGAGGGCTTCGTCAACTACAACGCCGGGACGCTCGGCGCGTCGATGGTCGAGGGGCGCATCAGCGCGGGCGTCGTCGTCGGCGACGGCTCGGACATCGGCGGCAGCGCGTCGATCATGGGCACGCTGTCCGGGGGCGGCAAGGAGGTCATCTCGATCGGCGAGCGCTGCCTGCTGGGCGCCAACTCCGGCCTGGGCATCTCGCTGGGCGACGACTGCGTGATCGAGGCGGGGCTCTACGTGACGGCCGGGACCCGCGTGCGGATGCCCGCGGGCGAGGTCGTCAAGGCGCGCGAGCTCAGCGGCGCGTCGAACCTGCTGTTCCGGCGCAACAGCGAGACGGGCGCCGTGGAGGCCATGCCGCGCAGCGGGACGTGGGGCGGCCTCAACGCGATCCTCCACGCGCACCAGTAGCCGCCAAGCGCTCCGCCGCCCGCCGGCACTCGTCGAGGGTCGGCACGAGCGCGGCGCGCACGTGGCCCTCGCCGCCGCGGCCGAGGTAGGACCCGGGCGCGACCACGACGCCGCGCGCGTCGAGCAGCTCGCGGGCGAACGCCTCGTCGTCACCGCCGGGCACGCGCAGCCAGAGGAAGAACGTCGCCGGCCCGCCGGCGGGCTCGAGCCCCGCCGCCAGCAGCGCCGGCAGCACGACCTCGCGCTTGGCGCGGTAGCGCTCGCGCGTCTCGGCGACGTGCGCCTCGTCGCCCCAGGCGGCGATCGACGCCCGCTGCACGAAGGTCGACGGCGCCGTGCCGACGTTCGGGCGGAAGCGCTTGAGGGCGGCGATCAGCTCGGCGTCGCCGGCCACGAAGCCCGACCGGTAGCCGGGCATGGACGAGCGCTTGGAGAGCGTGTTGAAGGCGAGCACGCCGGTGCGGTCGCCCAGTTGCAGCGCCGAGGCGGGCGGATCGCCGGCGAACCACAGCTCCGAGTACGCCTCGTCGCTGGCCAGCACGACGCCGTGCGCGCGGCAGCGCTCGGCGGCCGCCTCGAGGAACTCGAGCGGCGCGAGCGCGGCGGTCGGGTTGTTGGGCGTGTTGAGCCAGAGCAGCGCGAGGCGCTCCCACGGCACGGCGTCGAGGTCGGGCAGCCAGCCGCGCTCCGGGCGCAGCTCGAGCTCGACCACGTCGAGGCCGGCGAACGCGGCGCCGCGGGCGGGCACCGGATAGCCGGGAGTGGTCACGGCGACGGCGTCGCCGCGGGCGCCGACGACCTGGGCGAGCGAGAAGATCGCCTCCTTCGAGCCCAGCGTCGGGACGACCTCGCGGTCGGGGTCCAGCGCGGCGCCGAAGCGCCGGGCCACCCACGCCGCGATCGCCTCGCGCAGCTCGGGCAGCCCCTCGGCGAGCGGGTAGGTCGAGACCGGCTCGGCCTCGAGCGCCGCGGCCAGCGCGCGGCGGATGAACGCCGGGGTCTCCTCGCGCGGCTCGCCGACGCCGAGGTCGACGACGCGCACGCCGCGCGCCTCGGCCGCCCGGCGGGCCTCGGTCAGGCGCACGAAGGGATACGTGCGCATCCCGGTCAGCACGGGGTTCAACCGCACCCGAAGCGCTCCAGGACCTCGTAGCAGCGCACGAGCGCGTCCTCGGCGACGAGCTCGTCCCGGCGATGCGCGTAGGCCGGGTCGCCGGGGCCGAAGTTGACCGCCGGCAGCCCGGCGGCGGCGAACTCCGCGATCGGCGTCC
>DASXRF010000429.1:0-11196 GCA_036506755.1 Solirubrobacteraceae bacterium
CCGCGTGGTAGAGGGCCACGAGCAGGCCAGCGGCGAGGCCGGCCATGCTCGCCGCGCGGAACGCGAGGTTGGCTATCGCATGATGGCGGTGCCTCCGCCAGCTCGTACGCATCGGCACGAGGATCGAGCGACGGGCGCCGAGGCTTTAGGCGGTGATCGGACGCGTCAGCGCCTTGACGAAGTCCTCGAGCTGATTGGTCGTCCAGCACTCGAAGGCCTCGCACCACGGCTCGTAGGCCGCGATGACCGAGTCGCCGTAGTTCCAGTACAGGCGCGGCTCGGGGTTGAGCCAGAACGTGCGCCCCGCCTTCTCGGCGATCGTGGCGAAGATGTCGGCGCGCGGGTCGCGGCCGTTGGTGCGCGCGTCGCCGAGCACGATGACCGTCGCGCGCGGGTGCAGGTCGTCCTCGACCTGCGCCCGGAACTCCTTCCACACGCGCCCGTAGTCGGTGTAGCCGGAGACGTCGGCGACGCCCGAGTCGCGCGCGATCGCCTCGGAGACGGCCTTGAAGTCGCGCTCCTTGTGGAAGATGTCGGTGACCTCGGAGATGCGCTCGATGAAGACGAACGAGCGCATCTTGCGGAACGCGTCGTGCAGCGCGTGCAGCACCGACAGGAAGAACACGCTCGCGCTCGTCACGCTCGTCGAGACGTCGCAGAGCACGTAGATCTCGGGCCGGCGCGGGCGGTTGGGGCGGTACTTGAGCACGACCGGCACCCCACCGGTCTCCAGCGAGGCGCGCATGGTCCGCCGCACGTCGACGTGCGCGCGCCGCTTGCGGCCGCGCTGCTCGTTGCCCTGCGTGGCCAGGCGCCGGCGCAGCTGGGCGACGACGCGGTGCACGGCGGCCAGGTCCTGCAGCGGCCCGCTGGGCAGCGCGCGGTCGAGCTCGTTGAGCGGGCGCGCGGGCGGCAGCGCCTCGGTGCGCTCGATCTGCGCGCGCTCGAGCTCGCGGCGCAGCAGCGCCTCGAAGCGGCGCAGCTGCTCGCGCGGGAGCCCCTCGCGGCGCGGGTCGGTCTCGGGCAGGTCGGGCTGCGGCTCGGAGCGCAGGCCGAGCGCGCGGCGGATGCGCTGGACGTCGACGCCGATGACGCCCGAGCCCTCGCCCTGGCGCCCGAAGGCGGCGATGGCCAGCCGCGCGAGGTCGCGCATCGCGCCGTCGCTGCCGTCGCGCAGCGCGGCGGCGATCTGGGCGCGCAGCGCGTCGAGGTTGAGCTCGCCCGCCTGCTCGGCGTCGATGCCGCCCTCCTCGCGCACGTCCTGGCGCACGGCGGCGGCCTCGGCGGCGCGGAAGAAGAAGCGCTCGAAGACCAGCTCGAAGACGCGGCGGTCCTCGGGCGACTTGGCCAGCGTCGCGGCGAGCGCCTCGCGGAAGTCCTCGGGCTCGGTCCAGCCGACCTCGGCGAGGGCCTCGAAGGCGTCGAGCAGCTCGCTGGTGCCGAGCGCGACGCCCTCGGCGCGCAGCTCCTCGCCGAGCTCGAGCAGCCGGGCGGCCATGCCGGGCGGGCCCGCGCTAGGGCTGGAGGGCACTGAGCTTCACCCCGACGCGCTCGGCGACGATATCGAGGTCGGTGCGGTGCTTGACGATGATCGACATGGTGTCGCGGAACGTCTGCTGGTCGATGTCGTCGGCGCCGAGCAGCAGCAGCGCGCGCGCCCAGTCGATCGACTCGGCGATCGACGGCGGCTTCTTGAGATCGAGCTCGCGGACGAGCTGGACGACCTCGACGAGCTTGCGTGCGACGCGCTCGTCGAGCTCCGGCGTGTGCAGGCGCACGATGTCGAGCTCGTGCTCGAGCGAGGGGTAGTCGAGCCACAAATAGAGGCAGCGGCGCTTGAGCGCCTCGGTCAGCTCGCGCGTGTTGTTGGACGTCAGCAGCACGACCGGCCGCGTGCGCGCGTCGACGCGCCCCAGCTCGGGGATACTGATCTGGAAGTCGCTGAGCACCTCGAGCAGCAGCGCCTCGAACTCCTGGTCGGTCTTGTCGATCTCGTCGATCAGCAGGACGACCGGCTCCTCGGAGGCGATGGCGGTCATCAGCGGTCGGGCGAGCAGGAACTCCTCGCCGAAGATGTCGTCGTGCACGTCCTCCCAGCGCGCGCCCTCGCGCTCGGCCTGGATGCGCAGCAGCTGCTTGCGGTAGTTCCACTCGTACAGCGCCTTGGCCTCGTCGAGCCCCTCGTAGCACTGCAGGCGAATCAGCGTGCGGTCCAGATAGCGCGACAGCGCCTTGGCCAGCTCGGTCTTGCCGACGCCGGCGGGCCCCTCGACGAGCACCGGCTTGCCCAGCCGCGTGGCCAGGAACGAGACGAGCGCGGTCGACTCGCCCGGCAGGTAGCCGACGCGGCCGAGGCCGGCGGAGACCTCCTCGATGGAACTGGGCTCGGTGGGCATCGGGTCTTGGGAGGATACGGGGCGTGGCCGCGGCCGCCGTCTCCTCCGTCCCCGCCGCGCCGGTCATCGGGCTGATGGCCGTCGGCGTGCTCATCGCCCTCGTCGGGCACGCGACGCGCTCGCGCGGCATCGTGGTCTGCGGCCTGGCGATCCTCTTCCTCGCGACCGCCGGGATGGTCGTCGGCGGCTTCGCGGCCTTCCACGGCGGCGACACCGATCCGCGCCACCAGTGCCCCTACGAGGGCGTTCCCTGCTGAGCCTCAGCGCCAGATGCCGGTGATCGGCCGCGCGCTCGCCGAGCGGCCCAGCCGCGGCAGCCGGAACGCGTCCTCGATCGTGCGCAGCAGTGCATAGTGGTCGAGCGTCCCGCTGGTCCGCGAGCCCGGGCGGACGGTCGGGCCGACGGCGAGCGCGGGGATGCGGCCGCCGGGCAGGCCGGGGTCCCGGCCCTTGCCCTCGTCGAAGATGACGAAGACGACGCCGTGGCGCATCTGCGGGCTGGCCAGCACCCCGGGCAAGAAGCCCTTCAGCCAGGTGTCGCCCGTGCTCACCGGGCAGTCGTGCATGTTGTGGCAGTTGTCCGGGATCACGAGCGAGAAGTCGGGCAGCCGCCGGTGGTCGAGGTCGCCGGCGAGCTCGCTGAACGGCACCACCCGCTGCAGGCGCCGCTCGCTGGACCGGATGCTGCGGAAGTAGACGAAGGGATCGTGGTGCTTGCGGTAGGGGCCGGCGTTGCCGCCCCCGTAGCCGCGGGACGGCAGCGCCTCGGCGTAGGTCTTCCACGTCCGGCCGCGCCTCTCGAGCAGGTCGGCGAGGTTCGGCCCGCCGATTGTGCAGTCGTCGCAGTCCTTGACGCCGTGCGTCGAGCCGGAGACCAGCGCGAGGTAGTTGGGCAGGCTCGGGTGCGCCACGCCGCCGTAGCCGGAAAGCAGCGCGTAGCGGTGGGCGAGCCGGGTGAAGGTCGGCGCCGCCGGGTCGCCGAGCACCTCGTCGGGCGCCTTGTTCTCGAAGACGACGACCATGACCCGGTCGAACGGAGCGGGCCCGCGCACCGGGCTCGGCGGGGCGATCGCGCTGCCCGTGTCCGCGCCTCCGCCGCAGCCCCAGAGGGCCGCGGCGACGGCGCCGGCCAGGACAAGGAGGCGGCGTCCGCGCATTGCCGGGAGTCTGCCGCACGACCTCAAGGGCGCCTGAACGCGGCTCCGAACGCCGCTACTCACGCAGGCGCTGCGTCTCGGCCTCGTCGAACGACAGCTGTGCGGGCGTCTCGTCGTCCCGCGGCCGGCGGCGGACGGTGGGCTCCGCGCGGGACTCGGGCGGCAGCGGCGGCTCGGGCCGGTGGGCGGCGCGCAGCCGGGCGCCGGCGTAGGCCAGGAACCCTGCGGCGACGAACGCCACGAAGAACCCCCACGCGATCCCCACCGGATAGCCGCCGCCCGGCGGCCGGTCGAGGACGCGGAAGAAGAGCAGGAACGCGGCCCACAGGCCGGCGGCGAAGATCACCGTGCCGTCGCCGCCGGGCAGGTGGAAGCCGCGGTCCTCGCCGCGCAGGAACAGCAGCAGCAGCACGCCGAGCCCGACGAGCAGGACCGCGGCCTCGACGAACGAGAAGACCCCGAACGCGCTGACGTCGTGGGTGTCGATGCGCCCCTTGACCACGCGCTGGAGCTGGTACCAGGGCAGCAGCATCGTGCCGAACAGCGCCAGCGCGGCGAAGGCGGCCAGCCGCTGCTCGGGGGCCAGCGCCCGCCAGGCGCGCGACACCCGGAGCACGGCTCCGCGCACGACGTCCATCAGGCCTCGAGCGCCGCCAGGCTCGCCAGTCGCCGCTCGATCAGCTCGCCCACCCGCGCGTCGACGGGGTTCTTGAGCACGTTGTCGACCCGCAGCAGCAGCGTGCGGACCCTGTCGGCGTTCTCGCAGCTCACGAGGAGATCTTCTCAGGAGATCGGGATGTCCTCGACCTCGGGCGCGGCGCCCCGCGGCCCGCGCTCCAGGCGGTCGACGAGCCAGTCGATCAGCGCGCGCAGGACGAGCAGCAGCTGGCGCATGAGCTCGTTGACCTGCCGGCGCAGGTCGGGCGGCAGCATGTCGAGCAGCGAGCGCAGCAGCGCGACGAGGGCCTGCATCTCGCTCGTCGCCTCCGTCGCCTCGGCCGGCGGGACCGACCACCCGCGCGGCGGGGCCTTCTCGTGCATCTGCATGATGCGCTCGGCCGCCGCCTGCGTCGCGCGGACGCGGTCGCGCAGCTCGTCGAGCGGATCGCCGGGCTCAGGCATGGGTGAACGTCACCTCCAGGGCGCCGTCGCGCAGCGTGGCGCCCGCCGGGCGGTGGCCGGCGAGCGCCGGCGGGAGGACGAGCGTGCGCTTGTGCCCGTCGACGCGGACGATGAGCTCCTGGCCGATCTTGCGCAGCGCGACGTCGCCCTTGCGCGCGAAGGGCAGATCGAAACGCAGCGTCGCCGCGTCGCGCCCGACCTCGAGCTCGTGGGCCAGGCGCTCGTGGAGCACGCCGTCGGGGTTTAGCCCGTCGAAGAGCGCCGCGCCGAGCTCGTCGAGCATCGCCGGCCCGACGACCTCGTCGGCGAAGAACGGCGCCTGCAGGACCGGCACCGGGGCGAAGGCGGCCTCGATGTCGCGCAGCTGGGCCTGCTGGCGCTCGCGCCACGCGCCGAAGTAGCCGTCGACCTCGGGCGGGAAGACGCGGTTGACGACGACGGCGTCGGTCAGGAAGCCGTACAGGTTCAGATAGGTGAACGTCCGCCGCGCCTCGTCGACGACGATCCGGTCGGGGTTCATGACGAGGCGCAGCGTCACGCGGCGGCGGTCGCGCAGCAGCTCGTTCATCGCGACCAGGTTGCGCACGAGCGCGCCCACCTCGTCGAGCACGCCCTGGCCGGGCAGGTCGACGTCGAGCATCGCCCGCGCGAACGGCCGCGCCGCGTCGAGGATCCGGCCCTGCTGGGGAAAGACCTTCTCGATCCACCAGCGCGCCACGTCGGGGAACGACAGCAGGCGCAGCGTCTCCCCGGTGGGCGCGCAGTCGACGACGATCACGTCGTAGCGGCCCGCGGCGTGGTGGCGCTTGAGGGCAAGCAGCGAGAACAGCTCGTCCATGCCGGGCGGGACGGTCAGCTCCTCGGCCGAGATGCGGTCGACGCCGCGCTCGACCAGCAGCTGGCCGAGCCAGTCCTGCACCGCCGCCCAGTTGCGCTCGAGCTCCTCCTGGGCCTGGACCTGCTGGGCGTCCAGGCGCTCGGCGACCGGCGTGGGGTCCGAGCCGGCGGCCGCGCCGAGCACGTCGGCCAGCGAGTGCGCGGGGTCGGTCGACAGGACGAGCGTGCGCAGGCCGGCGGCGGCGCAGCGCCGGGCGGTCGCGGCCGCCACGGACGTCTTGCCGACGCCTCCCTTGCCGGTGTAGAGGATGGTTCGGGGCGTCACGGCGCGGCGAGTCTAGAACCGGCGGGGCCGGCGATGGGCGGTGTTAGGGTCAGCGGCGCATGTCCCGCCCGGCATTTGCCCTGCTGCTGTGCGCCTTCGCGCTCACGCTGTCCGCGTGCGGCTCGAGCTCCACCGGCGAGAGCGTCGACAGCCTCCTGCGCAAGACCTTCACGTCGGGCGAGTCGGTGGACAGCGGCAAGGTCAGCGCGCGGCTCGAGGGCGACGTGCGCGGCATCCAGGGGCTCGACGGGCCGTTCCGCGTGCGCCTCGACGGCCCCTTCGAGTCGGCGGGAAAGGACAAGCTCCCGCGCTTCGACTTCACGCTCGCGATCACCATGTCGGGCCAGTCGTTCAGCGCGGGCGGCGTCTCGACGGGCGACAAGGGCTGGCTGCGCGTCAACGGCCAGGCCTACGCGGTGCCCGACGCCCTCTTCGGGAAGTTCCGCGACAGCTACCTGTCCACGGCGCGCAAGTCGGCCAAGGAGGGCAAGGCATCGCCGAGCCTCGCCGCGCTGGGGATCGACCCGCGCGGCTGGCTGCGCGACGCGCGCAAGGCGGGCGAAGCCGACGTCGGCGGCACCAACACGATCCACATCACCGGCGGCTTGAACGTCGCCCGCCTGCTCGACGACGTCAATCGCCTGCTCAACCGCGCGAACACGACCCAGCAGCTGCCGTCGCGCCTGACCGACGCGCAACGCCGCGACCTCCAGCGCGCCGTGCGCTCCGCGAGCGTGGACGTCTACACCGGCAAGGACGACAAGCTCCTGCGGCGCCTGGACGTCCGCCTCGCCCTCAAGCGCTCGGGCGAGGTGCAGGGCGGCAACCTGCGCTTCCAGCTCCAGATGGACGCGATCAACCGCCACCAGGACATCAGGCCGCCCTCGAACGCCAAGCCGCTCGACGAGCTCGCCAACACCCTGCGCAACGGCGTGCTCCCCGGGGCGAGCGGCTCCGCCCAGGGCGGCGCGACCCTGCCGCAGGGCGGCTCGGCCTACCTGCAGTGCCTGGAGAGCGCCCGCGGCGACGTGGCCAAGCTGCAGCGCTGCGCCGCACTGCAGGGCAAGTAGTCGGCCACGCGAGGGCTGGGGTCCCCCGGCAGCGAGCGGTGCGCGCAACCGAAACGCAGCTGCCGGGGTCAGGCCGCCCGGCGCAGCTGGGCGTGCGGGTCGATCCGCCACCGCCGGGCCAGCTCGGCGAGCTCGTCGCTGAGCGCCCAGCGGTCGGGCAGCGGGGGCCCCTCGTGATCGGGCGTCGCGCCCTTGAGCGCCATGCTGCCCGTGTTGTCGCCGATCGTGCGGATCGCGTCGACCTCGCCGGCCTCGAGGAGCACGCCGGCCGGGACCGCCGCCAGCTCGGCGCGCTTGTCCTCGATCGGCCGCGCGGCCGGCCCCGCCTCCTGGATGAGCGTGGGCACGACGCAGGCGACGGTGTCGTGGGCGAGGTTCCACTGCGCCGCAAGCTGCAGCATCGTCAGCCCGTGGCGCTCGGCGATCGGGCGCATGCGGTCGAGCCGCTCGCGGCCCGCGTCGATCCAGCCGCCCGGCCGGAACAGCCGGTGGTCGCGCTCGCGAAACGGCTGGCCGGGCACCACGTCGTCCCAGAACAGCCCGCCGTAGTCGACGACGCGGGTGATCGTCCTGACGTCGTGCGCGCGCGCGGCCTCGAGGCACAGCTCGCCCGGCCAGGGCTCGAGCGGGTTGAGGATGATCATCGCCCAGTCGATCGACGCGCCGAAGCGCTCGAGGCACGCGATGACGTCCAGGGTGAAGCCGTTGGCCGGGCCGGGGGCGACGCCGAGCAGGCGCGTCAGGCCGGCCGCGCGCAACGCCTCCATCCCGCTCCAGACGGCCTCGCTGGTGTAGCCGGTGCGGTCGGGGTTGTGCAGCAGCAGCAGGTCGAAGGCGTCGACGCCGAGGCGCTCGAGCGAGCGCTCGGTGGCCGTCCGCAGGTAGTCCGCGTAGCCGTCGGGTCCACGTAGTCGCTCGTCGGTGAAGCGGGGAAAGCCCTTGGCCCCCTCACGCGCGCCCTCGTAGAAGTCGTGCCCGACCGCCCCGACGAGGCAGTACTCCTCGCGCGGGACGCCCGCGACGGCCTGGCCCACGATGCGGTCGGCCTCCCCGAGGCCGTACACGTCGGCGGTCAGCACGGTGCGCAGGCGGTCGTCGGGGCGCAGGAGCGCGGTGAGGCGCTCCTCGTCGAGCGGCTCGCCGAAGTTCATGTAGCGCCCGCCGCCCCAGGCGCCGAGCGCTGTGTGGGTGGGATCGAGCATCCTTGCGGCACCTTACCCCCGTACGCAGCACCGTCTCCCCCGTAGGCTGCACCGGCCAATGCGCCTGGGTAGCTTCCTCACGTCCGGTCAGGGCTGGCCGTACCTCCTCGTGCCCTTCATCCCGCTCGCGGTCGCCCTGGAGGTCGCGCACGCCAGCCCGACGCTGATCTTCTTCTCCTCCGCGCTGGGCGTGATCCCGACCGCCGCGCTGATGGGCAAGGCCACCGAGGAGCTCGCGGCGCGCTCGGGGCCGGGGATCGGCGGGCTGCTCAACGTGACGTTCGGCAACGCGCCGGAGCTGATCATCGCCCTGTTCGCGCTGGGCGCCGGCCTGCACGAGGTCGTCAAGGCGTCGCTGATCGGCTCGATCCTGGGCAACATCCTGCTGGTCCTCGGGGCGGCGATGTTCGTCGGCGGCCTGCGCCATGAGCGCCAGCGGTTCGACCGAACGGCGGCGAGCGTCCAGTCGGCGATGCTCCTGCTCGCGGCCGTCGCGCTGGCCATGCCCGCCATCTACGAGCTCATCGACGGCAAGGGCCTGCCCGACCCGGGCGCCGAGCGCATCCACTTCTCGGGGAGCGTCCAGGCGCTGTCCTTCTGGGTGTCGCTGGTGCTCATCGCCACCTACGTCGCCGGCCTGGTCTTCTCGCTGCGCACGCACCGCGACCTGTTCAACCCGCAGCAGGAGGACGACCATGAGGGCGAGCCGTGGACCGTGCGCCGGTCGGTCGCCGCGCTCTCGATCGCCGGCGCGTTCGTCGGGCTGATGTCCGAGATCCTCGTCGGCTCGATCTCCGAGGCCGCGCACACCATCGGCCTGAGCGAGTTCTTCATCGGCGCGATCGTCGTCGCGATCGTGGGCAACGCCGCGGAGCACTGGGTCGCCGTGCTGGTGGCCGCCAAGGACAAGATGGATCTCGCGGTCAACATCGCGATCGGCTCGAGCGCCCAGATCGCGCTGTTCGTCGCGCCCGTGCTCGTCGTCTCCTCGTTCGTGCTGGGCCCGCACCCGATGGCGTTCGTGCTCAACGGCTTCGAGCTGGGCGCCGTCTTCCTGGCCGTCCTGATCGCCAACCACGTCACCAACGAGGGCGAGTCGACGTGGTTCGAGGGCATCCAGCTGCTCGCCGTCTACCTGGTCCTCGGCATCACGTTCGTGTACGCCTAGTGGACGGGTCCACTAGGAGCCCAGTTCGCGCAGCTGCCGCGCGACCTCGGCCTCGACGTCGAGCGGCGGCTCGCCGCGGCGCGCGCGCCGCTCGTTGCGGGCGATGACGAGCGAGCGCACCTCCGCCTCGAGCTCGGGGTCGACGGCCGGGGCGGTCAGGCGCTTGAGCTCGGCCTCGATGTCGAGCGGCGGCTCGCCGCGCCGCGCGCGGCGCTCGTTGCGCGCCGCCAGCATCTGGCGGATCTCCTCGTCGCGCTGCTGCGCGGCGACGGCCCCGGTCGGCTCCGGCCGCGGCAGCTCGTCGCGCAGCGACAGCCCGCCGCGCCCGATCTGCTCGTATGCCTTCGAGCGGCCGAACAGGGTGACGATCGCGACGATCGCCGCGACGATCACGACGGCGAAGATCACGACCCCGAACGCCTCCTCCACACCTACAGTCTCTCGTGATGTGGCGCCGCCTGCGACGAAAGACGTTCGCCCCGCGGCGCCCTGCGGTCTTTCCGGAGCAGTGGGGGCTCGTCCTCGTGACCGCCCTGGCCATCGCGACCGGGATCGCCGCTGTCGTGCTTGTGCTCACACAACGCTAAACATTCGGCTAGCGGGCCGATATCCCGGGTAACATGACGGCCACGTCATTGACTGACGAGTCAATCTGAAAGCTCGCGAGGCCGCCCCGCGGGCCTTCCCCCAAGGAGTTTTCTCTGTGGTCGACTTCACCCTGACCGACGAGCAGAAGAACCTGCGCGAACTCGCGCACGACTTCGCTGAAAAGGAGATCCGTCCTGTCGCGTGGGAGTACGACAAGGACGGGACCTGGCCTCAGGACATCATCGACAAGGCCCACGAGGTCGGGCTCATGAACACCCACGTGCCCGAGGAGTACGGCGGGCCGGGGCTGAGCTTCCTCGACGGTTGCCTGATCGAGGAGGAGCTGAGCTGGGGCTGTTCGGGCATCCAGACGTCGCTGGGCGCCAACGGTCTCGCCGCCGCGCCGGTCGAGATCGGCGCCTCCGACGAGGTCAAGAAGGAGTACTACGACTCGCTGCTGGAGTCGCCGATCCTGGCCTCGTTCTGCCTGACCGAGCCCGACGCCGGCTCCGACGTGTCGGGCATGCGCACACGCGCCGTCCGCAAGGGCGACAAGTACGTCATCAACGGCTCGAAGTGCTTCATCACCAACGGCGGCTACGCCGACTGGTTCACGGTCTACGCCAAGACCGACCCGGACGCCGGCCACCGCGGCATCTCCGCGTTCCTCGTCCGCAAGGACGACACGGTGATCGTGGACAAGAAGGAAGACAAGATGGGCCAGCGGGCCTCCAACACCGCGACCATCACCTTCAACGACACCGAGGTCGACGCCCGCTACCTCATCGGCGAGGAGAACAAGGGCTTCAAGATCGCGATGATGACGCTGGACCGCACGCGCCCCGGCGTGGCGGCCATGGCCACCGGCATCGCCCGCGCCGCCTTCGAGTTCGCCACCGACTACTCCAAGGAGCGCATCCAGTTCGGCGTGCCGATCGCCATGCACCAGGCGATCCAGTTCATGATCGCCGACATGGCGACCAAGGTTCACCTGGCCCGCCTGGCCACGTGGAACAGCGCCGTCCTGCTCGACCAGGGCAAGCGCAACACGCTGGAGTCCTCGCACGCCAAGCGCTTCGCCGCGGACAGCGCGATGGAGGTCACCACGGACGCCGTGCAGGTCTACGGCGGCTACGGCTTCATCAAGGACTACCCCGTCGAGAAGCTCATGCGCGACGCGAAGATCATGCAGCTCTACGAGGGCACCTCCCAGATCCAGCGCCTCGTCATCGCGCGCGAGACGCTGCTCCCGCGCCACTTCGAGCAGCCGGCAGCGAGCGGCGCCGCCGCCTGACGGCCGGCCCGTACCCCCAGTCGTGCCTCGAGGGGCC
>DASXRF010000430.1:0-3915 GCA_036506755.1 Solirubrobacteraceae bacterium
AAAGTACGGTGAGGCCCGAGCTGTTCGCCGTGTCAACCGTCCCGTCGGCGGCGACGTGCGCGTATGCCAGCGCGCTGCCCGGGGCGCCCGTCGCGCCGGTCGTGCCCGGTGCACCCTGTGCACCAGGCGGGCCCTGCGCACCGCGTGGGAGCTGGCCCGCCGCGAAGTCCTTGGCCGACAGCGACGAATCCTTAACCTTCACACCGGTGACGGCGTTCTTGCGCAGCTGCTTCGCGCCGACGCTGTTGCGCGGCAGCTTGAGCGCCGCGTACGAGCTTCCCCCCAGGGCGACGAAGACCGCCAGCGTCGCCATGACGTTGGCGTAGGACAGCCTGCGATGCAGCGTCTGCATGGTTCAGCCTCCTCGGCGGGCGCGCCTGACCGCGAGGGTCAGTCGGTCGTCGCGGTGGTCGGGCTTGCGCGCGCTGACTCGGATGCGGCCGCCGAACGTCCGCGCGCCGCCCGCGCCGCGCGTGAACATCGAGACCGTGTCGCTGGACGTCATCAGTCACCTCTGTTCAGTCGGCCCGCGCCGAGCGCGTGCGCTTGCCGTTGTTCCAGTAGACGCGGCCGTCGTGCAGCCGCAGCCGAGACAGCGTGCGCCCGCGCGCGATGCGGCGTGCCCGGCGCCCGTACCGGCGGCAGGTCGCGTCGCAGATCCGCAGCTCGCGCGAGCGCTTGAAGCGCGTGGAGAGGTAGTCCGAGATCCACGCGAGCAGGCCGTCCCGGCGCAGGACCATCTCGTGCGGCACGTCGCGAGGGACATAGCCCTCGACCCGCGGCGTCGTCCCGCTCCGCAGGTCGGCCAGCCCGATCGCTGCGTTGACCTGGTCGTCGACGTACATCGCCAGCCACGGCCCGGCGCGAACGACCCGCCGGATCATGGGAGAGACGTCCTCGCATGCCCCCGAGGGCGAGATGCAGTCGTCGTCGAAGTCCAGCGCGATCACCGTGCGCCCCGTCGAGCGCCGGCAGGCGAGGAACTCCACATGGGCGTTGGGAGCGTCCTGGGTCCAGACGATGACGGCGGCGTCGTGATAGCTCACGCGCGCCGGGCTCTGACATTGCGAGGTGCCGACCCGGCCCCTCCCCTGTCCTGGGCCGGCGAGGACGGGCGTGGCCGGGCCGATTACGGCGCCGAGCGCGAGCCCGGCGAGCGCGACCGCGAAGGCGCCTCTCATCGCGGCACCTCGAGGGTGGTGTCTGGCCCTGCGGCGGCTGACGCGCGCCTTTGCCGCGGTCTTGTTGAACACGGCGGTGCCCGTCAGCCCAGGCGTGGCGCCGATGCCGCCCCGCAGGACAGCCCGAACTGAGGCGGGCGCCAGCGCCGCCACGTAGGAGGACAGCTTGCGACACAGCGCGGGCACGGTTCAGCCTCCTCGGCGGGCGCGCCTGACCGCGAGGGTCAGTCGGTCGTCGCGGTAGTCGGGCTGGCGCGCGGTGACTCGGATGCGGCCGCCGTCGCGCGGGGCCGCCAGGCGCAGGACGGCGCGGCCGCGCGCGTCGCTGGTGTCGGATCGGCCCGCGGCTGTGACGGTCGCGCCGGCCACCGGCACGCCGACGTCGGTGACCGTGAAGACGACCTGCTGGGTGCGCCCGCCGCGGAAGGAACGCGGGCTCGCCGACAGCTCGAGCGGGGGCAGCAGCTGGGTGTGCTGCTGCGAGACCGCGGCGTTCCCGGCGGCGAACGTGCCGACGGTCCCGACGACGTCGAGGCGCAGGGCCTGCGACGACGCGTCGATCGCGTAGATGCGCTGGGTGTTGGCCGGCGCGGCGATCGTCACGCGCTCGCCGAAGCGCGTGACCTGCGGGTTCGAGCGCCGGGCGATGACAGCGACCTTGCCCGCCTGCTCCAGCGTCCAGATGACCCACACGCGCCCGTCGGGGGTCGGGGCGACGCTCGCGACGTAGTGGTTGCCGGCGCCGCCGCCGAGCAGCACCGAGCGCGGCGCGCCCACCGGCCACAGCAGCGTGCGCTCGCCGTCGGCGTGCGCGATGAACAGCCCGCCGCCCGGCCGCGCGGTGATGCGGGTGTTCTGCGAGCTGCTCACGAACGAGTCGCTGAGCCCGGGGAACGCGACCGGCGAGCCCTGCGGACCGCCGCTCGCCTCGTCGACGGCCACGGCGTGGACGCCGTTGCGCGGCCCGGCGGTCGCCTGGAAGGCCATCACGGTGATCCCGCTGCGCGGGTCGCGCGCCGTGGCCGCGTAGAGCATCGTGCCGTACCCCGGCAGCGCGTCGGAGTAGTTGATCAGCGGCGTCGCGGGATCCAGGCCGCGGTGCGCGACGATCCCGAACCCCGACCCGCTCGAGAAGACCAGCGGCGTGCCGTCGCCGAGCCGCACCGCCGAGACGAAGCCGCCTCCGGTGCCCTGCGGCGAGCAGCATTCCGTGATCGCCTGCGGCGACGACCACGTCGCGCCGCCATCAGGCGACGTCGCCGTGAGGATCCCCTGCACCGGGTCGCCGGTCTCGGTCGACCGCTGCCCGCCGAAGAACACCCGCAATCCCGTTCCCTCGGCCACGAGCGCCGGCGCGCTGCCCACGCCCACGAAGTCCGACGCGATCGGGCTCGATGGTCCCACCGCGCCGTTGGGCGCGATCGCTCGGTGCACGAGGTCCGCCTTCGACCGATCCGACTGACCCCACACGACATGCAGCCGGCCATCGGCCATCCGCAGCAGCGTTGTCTGCTCGTCGCTGCCGCCCACCGGGCCGCTGAAGTCCTCCCAGCGTCCCGGCGAACCGGCGCCGGCGACCGCCGGGAACGCGGCCAGCGCCGCCATCACGCCGACCACCGTTGCGCTCCTGCGAGCAGTCCTCACCATCGTGCGCCCCTTGCCTCGATCGCCGGCAGGAACGTTGGCGGCGTGCGCCGGCCTTCGCGTCGGGGAGCTCCCTACACATCGCTCCCCGACCTGTCGGGCTCGGCCTCCCTGACCCGGCCGTGCAGCGCCGCGGCGCCGGTGGTCACCGTCGGCGGACGTGCTCGCAGTCGCGCGAGGCGCGGTCGCGGCGGTCGACGAGCGCCACGTCACGCCGGCCCGAGCCGCAGCTCACCGCGTCACGGGCGCGACGGTCGCGGCGCGTGCGGTCGCGGGCGTCGATGCGATCGTTCCCGGCGCCGCCGGAGAGCCGGTCCCGGCCGGCATGGTCGGTGAGCCGGTCGTTGCCGGCCTCGCCGCGCAGCGTGTCGTTGCCGGGGCCGCCGTTCAGCCGGTCGTCGCCGGCGCCGCCGCAGATCAGGTCGTTGCCGGCGAGGCCGCGCACGTTGTCGTTGCCGCCGAGGGCGGCGATCACGTCCCGGTTGCGGGTGCCGGCGATCGTGTCGGCCCGCGCGGTGCCGACCTTCGTCGCCCGCCTGCCGGCGCACCTCGTCGCGGTGGGCGCAACCGCGGGCGCCGGCGTTGGCGCCGGTGGAGGCGTCGTCGCGGATGGCGGCGTCGCCTCGGCCCGCTGGTCGTCCAGCAACCGCGCGACCGCGAAGTTGGACGGATTCGCGCCGGCACCGCTCTCGCCGGCGACGAGGATCTTGCCGTCGGGCTGCAGCGACACGGCGCGGCCCTGGTCGTCGCGGCCGAAGTCGACCAGCATCTTCCCGCCCGTACCGAACGACCCGTCCGGGCTGCCGTCGGGAAGCAGCCGCGCAACCGCGAAGTTGGACGGGTTGTCTCCGGCGTTGCTCCTGCCGGCGACGACGATCTTGCCGTCGGGCTGCAGCGCCATCGCGAAGGCGGTGTCGTCGCCGCCGAAGTCGACCGAGGTGCTTCCCGCGCCGCCGAACGAGCTGTCGAGGCTGCCGTCCGGCAACAGCCGCGCGACCCCGAAGTCGAACGGGTTGGGGCCGGTGTTGGTGTCGCCGGCGACCACGATCTTGCCGTCGGGCTGCACCGCGACCGCCCATGCATCCTCGGC
>DASXRF010000431.1:0-18441 GCA_036506755.1 Solirubrobacteraceae bacterium
AGGCACGACGATGGCTCCGCCGGCGACGAGGCGAATGTTGCCTGACACGGCACTAGTGCCGCTTCTTGCGCGCGCAGGTCCGGTAGGTCCGCGTCGTCCTCACGGTCCGGCCGTTGCTCAGCCGGGAGACGATGCGGACTCTCACGCGGCCGGCCTTCTGCCCGCGCAGCGAGATGCGCATGGCGAGCCGCCGGCCGCGCACCGTGCGCGCCCGGCCGCCGCCCACGGACACGCGCGCACTGACCACGCGCCGGCCGTGGATGCGCCTGGCGAGGTGGATGACGAAGCTCCGCCGGCTGACGCAGCCGATCGTCGCCTTGCCCGACGCGACGTTCGCGACGATGTCGCAGCCGCCCAGCGTGACCTTCAGCGGCCCATCGGTGGTGACCGCGACCTGGGCGTCGCAGCCGACGCCGGCGCGCGGCGCGTCGATGGTGACGGCGCCGATGTTCTTCGCGGTCAGGTCGAGCCGGTTCGCCGTCGCCTCGTGCGCCGCGGCGGCCCAGTCGAGCGTCCGGCGCGTGTAGGGCAGGGAGCCGTGCGAGCCGCCGTTGAGCGTGCCGCCGCTCAGCTTGACCTGCTCGGACGCCGCGTCGGCGGCGCCGGTCGCGTGCGAGCGCACGTCGATCGTGCCCGCGGAGCCCGCCGCGCGGACCGTCAGCCCCGACAGCCAGTACACGTGATCGGTCGGCGAGAGGGACTTGGGATCCTGGCTGGGATCGACGACGTAGGTGACGTGGGCGGGGTTGCGGTCGACCGCGTGGTCGCCGAAGAACGCCGCCGCCGGGCCGTACTCGTCGTTGTTGCCCAGGGTGATGTGGCCGGCCGGCGCGAACACCCAGTGGTCGTAGCGGATGCCGGCCTGGCGGGCGTTGTTGAACGCCTCCTCGCTGAGCTCCGGCCCGACGAGCTCGTCGGTCTGCGCGTACCACGCGAGCACGGGGACGTTGCGCAGCGCGGTGAACGACGCGGCGGACGTCGGCGGGCCGACGATCGGGAACGCGCGCGCCCAGAGGTCCGGCCAGCGGCTGGCCAGCCGGTAGGTGCCGCCGCCGCCCATCGAGTAGCCGGTGATGTCGGTGACGTCGGGATTGAGCCGGTAGTGGCGCGCGACGTCGGCCCACATCTCGAAGACGTCGGCCTCGGCGTAGCTCTCGTAGCTGCCGTCGGGGCCGCGCCCCTCGGGCGAGGCGAAGATGGAGCCGGCGCCGCGCTCCCCCATCTCCTCGGCCTCGCGGCTGCCGAGGAACTCGTTGTAGTTGGCCGACAGCCCGTGCATGCTGATCACCAGGCCGAAGCCCTTCGCCGGCGCGGACTTCTTGGGCACGTACAGCGCGTACGGCTGCAGCTGGCCGACGTAGCGCCCGCTGCACTCGGGCTCGGTGCTCGTCAGGCACTTCTGGTTGAAGTCCGCGCCCTGGCCGAAGACGAACCGGCTCGCGAAGATCCGGTCGAGGTGCCCGCTCTGCGGGACGGCGGACTCATCGTCGACGCGCTCGGCGAGCTTGGCGAAATCGACCTGGGCGTTGAACTCGCTGACGTCGCCGGAGGCGAGCACGTCGCCCTGGCGCCGCTCGCGCCACCAGGAGCCGTCGGAGACCACGCCCACGTGGCCCTCCACGATGGTGTTGGCGACGGGCGGGTTGTCGATGTCCGGGATCGGCTCGTTGAGCCGGAACGCCATGTTGAACAGCGCCTCGCCCGACGCGCCGGCGCCGCCGGGCGTCATGGCGGTGGCGGTGGCCCCGGGCTTCAGGTACGCGCCGGCCTCCGGATCCCACAGGCCGACGCCGGCGGCCATGCGGACCGTCGAGCGGCCCGGGTCCCAGGCGGCGTGCGGCACGCGCACGTCGATCTGGCGGCGCGCGAGGTCGACCGTCGCGGTTGGCGCCGGAGCGACCGGCTGCCCGGTCGTCGCGTCGAGCAGCTCGGCGCTCGCGCCGTGCACGGTCAGGAACAGCTGCGCGGGCGAGACGACCCCCGCGCTGTGCGGCCACGGCACGGGCGCGGCCGAGTCGCCGAGCGCGATGGTGAACGCGGTGCGGTCGGGCGCCGCCAGCGTGTTGAGGGTGACGCGGATCGCCGTGGCGTCGGCCAGCGGCTTGACGCGCAGCTCGACGAGGTCGGCGGCGTTGTTGGCGAAGGTCGCCGTGTCGGTCGGATAGCTCAGCGTCCCGTGCTTGGGCGAGAACATGTTCTCGACCTGGTTGAAGGGGTCGTTGGGGTCGTCGCCGCTGCCTGTCCCGCCGTGGTCGTCGAACAGGAAGTCCTGGTACAGGAACTCGCCGTCGCGGTAGGCCTGGGCGCCGGAGACGAGGATCGGCGCGGCCTTCCACGGGCCGGTGTTCTGCAGCTGGGGCGCGTCGGGCGCCGGCGCGTAGAGCGCGTCGGGCCCGGGCCGCGCGCCGGACGCGACGGTCGGCAGCGACGCGCCCTCGGCGCCCGCGGCGGCGCCCAGCGCCGCGAGCGCGACCAGCGCGACCGCCAACCCGTTCGGCCTCACACGATCCTCAACGCACCGGCGCTCGAAATCTTGCGCCTGGCAGGATGCCTCGATGCCCACGTTCGACCACCTCGCCGGTCTCCCGCTTCGCGTCGACGGCTACACGCTCGAGGACCGGCGCCAGGACTGGCAGCACTTCACGCGCGCCACCACGACGATCCACGTGCGCGGCAGCGGCGAGGAGGGGCTCGGCGAGGACGTCATCTACCAGGTCGAGGACCACGACGCGCTGCAGGCCGCCGGCGCCGTGCTCGACCTAGCCGGCGACTGGACGCTCGGCTCGTTCTGCGAGCACGTCGGGGCGCTGGACCTCTTCCCCGCGCCGCCGCAGACTGAGGTCTCCCGCCTGTACCGCCGCTGGGCGTTCGAGTCGGCGGCGCTGGACCTCGCGCTGCGCCAGGCCGGCGCGCCGCTGCACGAGGTCGTCGACCGCGAGCCCGTCCCGCTGACGTTCGTCAACTCGCTGCGGCTCGGCGAGCCGCCGACGCTCGAGCCCGTCCGCGTGCGGCTGGAGCGCTATCCGACGCTGCGGCTCAAGCTCGACGCGGTCAGCGAGTGGACCGAGGACATGTTCGCCTGGCTCGCGCGGACCGGCGCCGTGGACAGCGTCGACCTCAAGGGCATGTACCGCGGGACCACGGTCGACCAGCCGCCCGATCCCGTCCTCTACCGGCGCGTGGTCGAGTGGTTCCCCGAGGCGTGGATCGAGGATCCGTGGCTGAACGACAAGACGCGCCCGATCCTCGAGCCGCACCGCGAGCGCGTCACCTGGGACGCGCCCATCCACGCGCTCGCCGACCTCGAGAACCTCCCCTGGCCGCCGCGGATGGTCAACGTCAAGCCCTCGCGCGTCGGCTCGCTGCGCGAGCTGTGCGCCATGTACGACGCCTGCGCCGCGCGCGGCATCGGGATGTACGGCGGCGGGCAGGGCGAGCTGGGCGTCGGGCGCGGCCAGATCCAGCTGTTGGCCGCGCTCTTCCACCCCGACGCGCCCAACGACGTGGCGCCGCGCCCGTACAACGACGCGGTGCCTCCGCCGGGGCTGCCGTCGAGCCCGCTCGACCCGGACCCGGCGCCCGTCGGCTTTCGGCGTGCCGAGGACGCTCAATAGCGCCCGGACAGGTAGTCCCAAGCCCGGCGCAGCTTCGCCGTCAGCTCGCTCTCCTCGGCGTCGGCGGGGTTGACGTCGAGCGCGGCCGGGTTGGCGCTGGGCTCGGGCAGCGCATCCGCGGACGCGGCGTCGAGGGTCAGGACCACGCCGCGCTCGTGCAGCTCGGCGACCTGCGGCGCGTCGACGAAGCGGTGGCCGCCGGGGCCGGGTCGCGCACTGACGATCAGCCCGTCGAAGACGTCGGCGTCCTCGTCGGCCAGGACGTGCACCACGTGGCCGATCTCGGCGCCGTCGGCGGCGTAGACCGGCGTGCCCTCGTCCAGCGCCAGATACGCGATCGGGGCGCCGAGCTCCTCCATTGCCCCGTATCTCCCCGGCGGCGCAAGTCCCGAAGCGCGGGATCGTTGCAGACGGCATGCACCGGTTCCTGGTCCTTGCCGCCGCGCTCGCCGGTCTCCTCGCCTGCGCGCCGGCGCGGGCCGCCGACGCGCCGCCTGGCTCGACCTGGCACGAGGAGTACGTCGAAGACGGCTACGGCAAGCCGCTGCACGCCGACGTGCTGCGCCCGAAGGGCCTGCCCGACGACGCGCCGACCCCGGTGATCATGACCGTCAGTCCGTACACGAGCCACGCCGGCGCCACGCCCCCGCTCGGCTATGACGCGACTGCCGCGGGGCCCTCCGACCGCTTCTTCGACTTCGTCAACGGAGCGCACCTGTTCGAGCGCGGCTACACGTACGTGATCGTCGACCTGCCCGGCTTCGGCGGCTCGGGCGGGTGCAACGACTGGGGCGGGCCCTCCGAGCAGTCGGGAGCCAAGCGCGCGGTGCAGTGGGCGGCGGCGCAGCGGTGGAGCAACGGCCGCGTCGGCCTGTACGGCAAGTCCTACGACGGCTGGACGGGACTCATGGCGCTCGCGCAGCGCCCCCGCGGGCTCGCGGCGGTCGTCTCCCAGGAGCCCGTCTACAGCGGCTACCGCTACCTGTACACCAACGGCGTGCGCTTCTCGACCGTCGTCGCCGACCCGGCGATCTTCAACGCCAGCGACCTCGCGCCCGGCACGCTCAACGACACGCCGACCTACCAGGCCAACGGCCAGACCGCCGAGCTCGACCGCCCCGGCTGCCACGCGCTCAACGTCGTCGAGCAGCAGCAGGGCTCCGAGACCGTGCCCTTCTGGGCGTCGCGCAACCTGATCCCGAACGCCGCCGGCGCGACGACGCCGCTGTTCCTGACCCAGGGCTTCCTCGAGGACAACACCAAGCCGGACGGCGCCTTCGAGCTGTTCAACTCGCTGGCCGGGCCGAAGCGCGCGTGGTTCGGCATGTGGGACCACGTCCGCGGCAACGACGCCGACGCCACGGGCAACCCGCTCATGGGCCGGCACGGCTGGCTCGACGAGGTCATGCGCTTCTACGACCACTACGTCAAGGGCACGCCGCTGATCGACGCCCCGACGGACCTCGACCCGCCCGTGGCCGTGCAGACGAGCGACGGGACGTGGCGCTCGGAGGCGCGCTGGCCGCCGGCCGACGCGAGCGCCCTGACGTCGCCGCTCAGGGCGGGCTCGTACGTCGACGACGGCGCCAACGCCGGCACGGGCGCCGGCGGCGGGCACGGCGTCTGGACGTTCTCGCCCCCTCTGTCGACGGCCGCACACGTGGCCGGCGAGCCGCGCCTGCGGCTGTCGATCGGCGCGCCGACCGATCAGGCCAACCTGGCGGCCGACGTCTACGACGTCGACGAGCACGGCTCGGCGACGCTCATCAGCCGCACGGCGTCGCTGGTCGGCTCGAGCGGCAGGCTCGAGGCGCGCATGTACGGCATCGACTGGGTCATCGGCGCCGGGCATCGCATCGGCGTGCTGCTCAGCTCGAGCAACAGCGAGTGGTGGGACGCCCAGCTGCCCACCATGGCGCCGGTCGACGTGACCGGCGGGACGATCGAGCTGCCGTTCCTGCGCTACCGGCGCGACGAGCGCATCGAGGGCGGGCCGTCGACCAAGCTCGTCGCCTACCGCGGACAGGCGCCATTCACCGTCGACGCCGCCACGATCGCCGCGGCGACCGAGCCGGGCTTCGCGCTGCCCGCTGCGCTGGCCGCGAGGCCCGAACCGGCCGCGATCGGCGACGGGGCGCAGGTCCACGCGCCCGCGAGCGCCACCCGGCGGGGTGCGCCCGGGCGTCTGATCGTGCGCGCCGGGCGCGTGCGCGGCGGCGTCGTGGGCTACGGGTTCGCGCCGCAGGGGGCGCGGGTGCTGGTGCGCCTCCTGCGCGCCGGGCGGACCGTCGCCGCGCGCCGGGTCACCGCGCGCTACGGGGCCTACCGGGTGCGCTGGCGCGTGCGGCGCGCCGGCCGCTACCGGGTGGAGGCGACGACGCGCGTCGGCGGCCTGATCCTGCGGGCGCGCTCGCCGTACCTGCGCGTGCGCTGAGCGCCCGCCCGCTCAACTTCGCCCGCCGCGCGCCGACGAACGTCCCGTGGACCCCGTGGCGACCGCTCGGCGCCTCACCGCGCGCCTCCCGCGCGGGCACACGCTGCCCTGCGCGGTCTGGGACCGCCGCCATCGCTGGATGATCCGCGTGCTCTGGGCGCACGTCGCCGGGCTGCTGGTCTTCGCCGTCGCCCGCGGCTTCGCGGTCCAGCACGGGCTGCTCGACGTCAGCGCGCCCGCCCTCGCCGCGGCCGCCGCCGCCTCCGCGCGCTTCCCGCGGCGCCCGCGCGCCGCCCTCGTCGTCATGGGCCTGCTCACGTGCTCGGCGGTGCTCGTCCACCTGTGGGGCGGGCGCATCGAGGGCCACTTCCACTTCTTCGTGATGGTGACGCTGCTCTCGCTCTACGAGGAGTGGTCCACCTACCTGCTCGCCTTCGCCTTCGTCCTGGTCCACCACACCGTCGGCGGGCTGATCGAGCCGCACTCGGTCTTCGACCACCCGGGCGGATGGCACTCCCCGCTGCTGTGGGCGGGCATCCACGCGCTGTTCATCGCCGGGCTCGGCGTCGTCAACGTGATCTGCTGGCGGCTCAACGAGGATGCCCGGCTGGAGACCGTCGCCAGCGAGGGGCGCTTCCGCTCGGCCTTCGACGACGCCCCGACCGGCATGGCCATGGTCGACCTCGACGGCGTCATCTCGCGCGTCAACGACACCTTCTGCGCGCGGACCGGCTTCCCCGCCGACGAGCTGATCGGCCGGCCGCTGGACGACCTCACGCCGCCCGAGGACCGCGACGGCCGCCCGTGGCCGCGCGTCGAGCGGGGAGTGCGCGAGATCGAGCGCCGCTTCGTGCGCCGCGACGGCTCGATCGGCTGGGCGCTGTGGCAGCACTCGATGACGCGCGACCTCGAGGGACAACCGGCGGCCTACGTCTCGCACTGCCTGGACATCTCGCTGCGCAAGCGCGCCGAGGACGCGCTCTCCTGGCAGGCGCACCACGACCCGCTCACGGGCCTGCCCAACCGCAAGCTCTTCGTCGAGCGCCTCGAGGACGCGCTGGAGCGCCGCACGGCGCCCGGCGGCGGCCGCGTCGCCGTCCTCTTCGTCGACCTCGACAACTTCAAGATCGTCAACGACTCCCTGGGCCACCGCGCCGGCGACCGGCTGCTCGAGGCGGTGGCCGAGCGCCTGCGCCGGGTGCTGCGCCCGGAGGACGTCATCGCCCGCTTCGGCGGCGACGAGTTCACCGTCCTGCTGGCCAACGTCCACGACGAGCGCCACGCGCTGCGCGTAGCCGACCGCCTGGCCTCGGCCCTGCGCGCGCCGCTCGTGCTCGACGGCGAGCAGCGGTTCATCACCGCCAGCGTCGGGCTGTCGCTGGCCGAGCCCGACGACGCGCGCGCCGAGCCGCAGGCGCTGCTGCGCGACGCCGACGCCGCGATGTACCGCGCGAAGGAGCTGGGCAAGGCGCGCTGCGAGGTCTTCGACGACTCGATGCGCAAGCGCGCGGTCGAGCGCCTCGAGCTCGAGAGCGCCCTGCGCGGCGCCGAGGAGCGCGGCGAGCTGCGCCTGCTCTACCAGCCGCAGGTCACCCTGCCCGACGGGCGGATCACCGGCGTCGAGGCGCTGCTGCGGTGGGAGCACCCCAAGCACGGCCTGATCCCTCCGCTGCGCTTCATCCCGATCGCCGAGCAGACCGGCGTGATCCTGCCGATGGGCGCCTGGGTCCTCCGCGAGGCGTGCCGCCAGGCCGCCGCCTGGGGCGACCCCGATCTCGTCATGTCGGTCAACGTCTCGCCGCGCCAGCTCGGCGCGCCGGACTTCGTCGCCGTCGTGGCGCAGGCCCTCGAGGAGACCGGTCTCGCGCCCGAGCGCCTGTGCCTGGAGATCACCGAGAGCGCGGTACTGGCCGACGCCGACGCCGCGCTGCTCATGCTGCGCGAGCTCAAGGCGCTCGGCCTGCGCCTGGCCATCGACGACTTCGGCGTCGGTCACGCGTCGCTGCGCCACCTGCGCCAGCTGCTGCCGGTCGACACGCTGAAGATCGACAAGTCCTTCGTCGACGGCATCCTCTCCGACGAGGAGGACTCGGCCATCGTCGAGGCCGTGGTGCGCCTCGCCCACTCGCTCGGGCTCGAGGCCGTCGCCGAGGGCGTCGAGCATCCCCAGCAGGCCGAGCGCCTGAGCGGGATGGACTGCCAGGCGGCGCAGGGCTACCACTTCGCCCGCCCGCTGCCCGCCGGCGAGATCGGCCGGCTGCTGCGCGCGCGGGCCGGCGGGCGCTAGTGGACGCGCCCCCTAGGAGACGACCGCCGGCTCCGGCGGGCGCCGGGGCGGCTCGACGTCCTCGTCGAGCTCGTCGAAGTCCGACGGGCGCGTGTCGTCGCGGTCGTCGCGGCTGCCGACCGCGCGCAGGATCGCCGTCAGCCCGAACGAGACGACGAGGTTGGCCACGAGCGCGAAGAGCGCCGTGTAGCCGTTGATGTGGACGCCGAGGAAGTCCAGCGGGTAGACCGGCTTGAAGTCCTGCGAGATCGCCATCGCGGTACCCGTCGCCATGCCGGCGACCCAGCCCGCGACGAGCGCCCAGCCGTGCAGCCAGCGGGTGTAGAGCCCGACGATGACCGACGGGATCGTCTGGCTGATCCACACGCCCCCGAGCAGCTGGAAGTCGATCGCGTACTTGACCGGGGCGAGGATGATGAACAGCAGCGCGCCGACCTTGACGACCAGCGAGGTCAAACGGGCGACCTGGGCCTCCTGGGCGTGGCTTATGCCCGGCCGCACGTGCTCGCGCCACACGTTGCGCGTGAACAGGTTGGCGGCCGCGATCGACATCACCGCCGCCGGCACGAGCGCACCGATGGCGATCGCCGCGAACGCCACCCCGACGAACCACGACGGGAAGACGTTCAGGAACAGATCGGGCACGGCGAAGTTCGGGTTGTCGACCGAGATCCCGCGCGCGATCGCCATGTAGCCCAGCAGGGCGATCAGGCCGAGCATGAACGAGTAGGCGGGCAGCAGCGCGGCGTTGCGGCGCACGGTCTGCGCGCTCTTGGCGCTCAGCACGCCGGTCAGCGCGTGCGGGTAGAGGAACAGCGCCAGCGCCGAGCCGAGCGCCAGGGTCGCGTAGGCGACCTGCGCGTCGGTCTTGCCGGGGATCAGCGCGCCCGGCGTGTCGCGCTGAGGCAGCGCCTTGCCGGCCGCCGCGAAGATGTTGTCGAAGCCCCCGACCTTGCTCGGGATGTAGATGACCGCCACCAGGACGGTGATCCAGATCAGCGTGTCCTTGACCAGCGCGATCAGCGCCGGCGCGCGCAGGCCGCTCGAGTAGGTGTAGGCGGCGAGGATCGCGAAGGCGATGACCAGCGGCCAGTCGCCGTTGATGCCCATCGCCCCGAGCACGACCTGGATGCCCACGAGCTGCAGGGCGATGTACGGCATCGTGGCGAGGATCCCGGTCAGCGCGATGATCAGGGCGAGCGGCTGCGAGCCGTAGCGGCCGCGCACGAAGTCGGCCGGAGTGACGTAGCCGTTGGCCCGGCACACCGTCCAGAACCGGGGCATGACCATGAAGACGAGCGGATAGACGATGATCGTGTAGGGCAGCGCGAAGAAGCCCAGCGCGCCCGCGCCGAAGACCAGCGCCGGGACCGCGATGAACGTGTAGGCGGTGTAGAGGTCGCCGCCGAGCAGGAACCACGTGACGACCGTCCCGAAGCGCCGGCCGCCCAGGCCCCACTCGTCGAGGTGCTCCAGCGAGCCGGCGCGCCGCCAGCGCACGGCGACGAAGCCGAGGACGGTGACGAACGCGAACAGGACGATGAAGACGACGAGCGCGACGGCGTCGGTCTCGTGCGCCTCCTTGATCGTGGCGGCGAGCACCTACTCGCGCCTCCTCGTCGCGCGGTAGACGAACCCGGTCAGCACCGCCGCCACGAAGACCCAGGCGAACTGGTACCAGTAGAAGAAGGGGAAGCCGAAGAGCTCGGGGTCCTCGCGCGCGTAGAGCGGCGGGTACAGGAGCCCCGCAAACGGGAGGACCAGCAGGAAGTACCACCAGCGACTTCCCACGGTCCAACGTTTCCCGCAGACGGGCGCGCGGAAACGCGCCCGTCTGCAGGGAAAACCTCAGACGCGCTGGATCAGCGTGCCGGTCCCGAGGCCGCCGCCGCAGCACATCGTGACGAGGCCGATCTCCCGGTCGTCGTCCTCGAGCTCGTGCAGCAGGGTCGTGATCAGGCGCGCGCCGGTCGAGCCGAGCGGGTGGCCGAGGGCCATCGCGCCGCCGCGCGGGTTGACGCGGTCCATGTCGGGGTTGTGCTCGCGCTGCCATGCCGCCACGACCGGCGCGAACGCCTCGTTGATCTCGACGTAGTCGATGTCGTTGATCGTGATCCCGTTGCGCTTGAGCAGCTTGGCCGTCGCCGGGATCGGGCCCTCGAGCATCTTGACCGGGTCGCAGCCGACCGTCGTCTGGTCGATGATCCGCGCGCGCGGCGTGAGCCCGAGCGCCTTGGCCTTGTCGGCGCTCATGAGCAGCACGGCGGCGGCGCCGTCGGAGATCTGCGACGAGTTCGCCGCGGTGATCTTGCCGTCCGGCTTGAAGACCGGCTTGAGCTGGGAGATCGTCTCCAGGTTCGTGTCGGGCCGGATGCCCTGGTCGGTGGCGTAGGTGTCGCCGTTGACCTTGAACTCGACGATCTCGCGGGCGAACTTGCCCTCCTCGGTCGCCTTGGCGGCGAGCCGGTGCGACCGCACGGCGAGCTCGTCGAGCTCCGAGCGGGGGATCTCCCACTGGTCGGCGATCATCTCCGCGCCCAGGCCCTGGCCGACGATGTTGTGCTTGTCCATCAGCTTCGGCGTGAAGGCGTTGCCGTACTGCTGCTGGGTAGCCGCCCCGTCGGCGAAGGTGATGTGGCCCATGTGCTCGACGCCCGAGCCGATGACGACGTCGTGGATGCCGGCGGCGATGAGCGCGGCGCCGAAGTTGACGGCCTGCTGGGCCGAGCCGCACTGGCGGTCGACGGTCGTGGCGGCCGCCTCGATCGGCAGTCCCTCCTGCAGCCAGGCGTTGCGGGCGATGTTGAACGCCTGCTCGCCGAACTGCTGCACGCACCCGGCGATGATGTCCTCGACCTCGGCGGGATCGACGCCCGCGCGGGAGAGCACCTCGGTGTACGTCTTGCCGAGCAGATCGGCGGGATGGGTGTCCTTGTAGTAGCCCTTCTCCTTGTGACCGCGGCCGATCGGCGTGCGCACGGCCTCGACGATCACGACCTCGCGGCCCTCCTGCTGTCGCATCCCGGGATGACCCCCTCGTAGTGGCCGAAAGTTGACGCGTGAGTCATGTACCTTACGCGACCTTGCAGGAGCGACTGGGCATCGCGGGTTCGGGGGCGATCGCCTGTGGCCTGGCCGCCGTGGCGGCCGGCCACGGCGAGGTCGTGCTGTGGGCCCGCTCGGCGGACTCGCGCGACCGGGCGCGCGCCACCGTGGACGAGCGCTGCGACGAGGCGCAGCGCGTCCGCGTCGTCGGCGACCTCGATGAGCTCGGCGAGGCGACGTTCATCGTCGAGGCGATCGTCGAGGACCCGGCCGCCAAGGTCGACCTGCTGCGCCGCATCGGCCCGCTGGCCGCCGGCGACGCGATCATCGCCACGACGACCTCGTCGCTGTCGGTCGCCGAGCTCGCGGAGGCCTCCGGCCGGCCCGAGCGCTTCGTCGGGCTGCACGTCTTCAACCCCGTGCAGAGGATGAAGCTCGTCGAGCTCGCCTTCCCGCCGCAGGTCAACGGCGCCACGCGCGAGCGCGCCTTCGCGCTGTGCGAGGCGCTCGACAAGACGCCCGTCGAGGTGCCCGACCTCCCGGGCTTCGTCGTGAACCGGCTGCTCTTCCCGTACCTGTTCGGCGCGGTGCGCCTGCAGGAGCAGACCGGCCTGGGGGCCGAGGCGATCGACCAGTGCATGACGCTGGGCGCCGGGCACCCGATGGGCCCGCTCGCCCTGCTGGACTTCGTCGGGCTCGACGTCGCGCAGGCCATCGGCGAGGCGATCGGCGTCGAGGTCCCGGCGCGCGTGCGCGAGCTCGTGGCCGAGGACGCGCTCGGGAAGAAGACCGGCCGTGGCTTCTACGACTACAGCTCCGGCAACGGGTAGTAGGTCTCGGCGCCCGCGGCGCGCACGTCGCTGAGCCAGTCGGAGTCGTAGTGCTCGGTCGGCCCCTGGAGCGGGTCCTCGAACGACCACGCCTGGCGCCGGTAGGTCCAGTTGGACGGGTCGAGCCGGTGGGCGGCGCGGAAGTGCTCGCGCGCGCCGTCGACGTCGCCGGCGCGGTGCAGGTGCGCGCCGAGCTCGAAGTGCGCGGCGGCCTCGGAGAGCTCGGGCGGTCGCGGGCGCGAGCGCGCGACGACCTCGTCGGGCGAAAGCGCGTGCGCGTCCCAGTTGCGCAGCGCGTCGGCGTAGAGCTCGGGCTTGACGCGGATCTTCGACGCCTCGGCGAGCGTCTCGAGCATGATCGGCGGCGCGTCCTTGGGGATGCCGTGCTCGCGCAGCATGTCGCGCAGGACGCTGCGCCCGGGATGGGCGACCTCGGGCGGGCGCACGAGCATGCCGTCCTCGTCGATCCAGACGCCCGTCGGGACGTTGGTGATGCCCAGCAGCTCGTCGAGGCGATGAGCCTCGTCGATGAGCGACGGGTGCCGGGGCTTGGCGGCGTCGATCCACGGCCCGGCCGCCTCGGCGCCGCCGGTGTCCAGCGCCACCGTGACGACCTCGATGCCCTGCGGTCGCAGCTCCTCTCGCAGCTCCTGCCACACGGGCAGGTCGAAGCGGCACCCTCACCACGACGCCCAGGCGACCATGACGATCCGCGTCCCGCGCAGCGAGCGCAGGGAGAACGGCCGGCCGTGGCGGTCGGGCAGCTCGAGGTCGGGCATGTGCGCCGAGGTCAGCGCGCGCCCGCCGGAGTCGGGGCCAAGCGCCCACAGGCCGCGGGCCTCGTCGGCGACGAGCGCCATGCCCAGCCGGTGCGAGAGCTCGCGGGCGTCGAGCGGTCCCGCGGGCAGAGGGACGCAGATGTCGCCCTTGCACGCGCCCTCGGGCTTGACCTCCCAGCCGGTCCGGGCGGCGAGCTCGGCGGCGTCGACCTCGAGCGAGTGCAGGAGCATCCGCCTCACCGTAGAGGACCGACGGCCGACCCGCTCCCCGTGCGGGCCGGCCGCCTGCGCCAGCGGCGGCTCCACCCCCATGTCGCCACCGCCTCACCTCCCTGTCCGCCGTCCCACGGGCGGCAAGGCGATTCCTGGAACGCCGCGCGGGGCGAAAACTTGCGCCTTCTAGTGGGCGCGTCCGTAAGTCTGGCGGGTCGGACTTGCGGACGGGTCCACTAGTCGTGCTGGCGCCCGCTGGCCGCGGGCGCCGTGCGGCGCTCGCGGATGCGCACCGCCTCGATGCGGTTCTCGCGCACGGACTCGACGCGGATCGAGTAGCCGTCGGCGGTGATCGTGTCGCCGCGGCGCGGCAGGCGGCCGAGCTCGTTGAAGACGAAGCCCCCGACGGAGTTGTAGGCGTCGGTGTCGACCGGGAGGTGCAGCCCGTAGTCGTCGAGGTCGCTCACCGCGACGTGGCCGCGCACGAACCAGTCGCCGTTGGCCAGCCGCCGGACCTCGCCCCCGGCCGGGTCGGTCTCGTCGGAGATCTCTCCGACGACCTCCTCGACGATGTCCTCGACCGTGACGATCCCCGCCACCCGGCCGTACTCGTCGACGACGACGGACATCGACGAGCGCTCGCGCTGCAGGTCGGCGAGCAGGTCGTCGAGCGGCTTGGTCTCGGGGACGATCACCGCGTCGTGCACGACGCTCTCGATCGAGGCGTTGGACCCCTCGGTCATCAGAATGCGGGCCAGCTCGTTGGCGTGGACGATCCCCTTCACGCGGTCGCGGTTGTCGTCCTCGGTGACGACCAGGCGCGTGTGCCCCGAGGAGATGCACCGCCGCAGCGCGGTCTCCACGTCCTCGCTGACGTCGACCGTGACCACGGCGGGGATCGGCGTCATGACCTGGCGCGCCTCCTGCTCGTGCAGGTGGAAGACGCCGCTGAGCATGCCGGCCTCGCCGGGGTCGAGCGCCCCGCCCGCTCGCGCCTGCGAGATCAGCAGCTTGAGCTCCTCGGGCGTGGTGTCCTCGTCGCCGAGCGTGTCGGGATCCACGCCGAGCAGGCGCAGGATCCGGTTGGCGATGGCGGTGAGGATCGCCGAGAAGGGCGCGAAGAGCACGCGGCACAGGTCCAGCGGCCGGGCGACGCGCCGCGCCACGCCCTCGGCGTGGCCGATCGCGTAGTACTTCGGCACCAGCTCGCCGGCGATGATGTGCCCCGACGTGATGATCAGGTAGGCGAGGATCGCCGAGGCGACCACGGCGGCGCCGTGGGCGGCCGGACCGCTCAGCCAGTTCTCGAAGAGGCCGGCGAAGGCGGGCTCGCCGATGGCGCCGATACCGATCGAGGCCATCGTGATGCCGACCTGGATCGTCGAGACGTACTCGTTGATCTCGTCGATCTGCCGCAGGGCGAGCCGCGCTCCGCGCAGGCCCTCCTCGGCGTCCTGCTCGAGCCGGGCGCGGCGCGAGCGAACGAGCGCGTACTCGGCGATGACGAAGAACCCGTTCAGCCCGATGAGCAGCGCTGTCAGGAAGATCAGGAGCGCGGTCATGGGCGGGCGCTCGCCGCGGCGCTACTTCGGTAGGGGTCGTCGTTCATCGGCGACGACTCCACTGTACCCAGGTCACAGGCCGTCGATCTGCTCCGCGAGCGCGTGATCGGCGTCCGTGACGCCGCCCTTGCTGTGCGTCGAGAGCGTGAGGCGAACGTTGTTCCAGCCGTGGACGAGGATGTCGGGGTGATGGTTGCGCTGCTCGGCGATCTCGGCAACGCGGTTGACGAAGGCCATCGCGCCGGCGAAGTCCTTGAACTTGAAGTCGCGCACGAGGGCGTCGCCCTCCTGCCTCCAGTCCTTACCCTGTTCGTTCATGCGGATCGTCTCCCTCGTGCCGCACGCGACCGAGCTGCTCTTCGCCCTCGGCCTCGGCGACGACATCGTCGGCGTGACCCACGAGTGCGACCATCCTACGGAGGCGCTCGGGCTCCCGCATGTCACGCGCGACGTGCTCCCGCCGGGCCTCTCGCCCGCCCAGATCGACGCCGCCGTGCGCGAGCGCACCGGGCGCGGCGAGGCGATCTACGCGCTGGACACCGAGCGGCTGCGCGACCTGCGGCCCGACCTCATCGTCACGCAGGCGCTGTGCCCGGTGTGCGCGGTCTCCTACGACGAGGTCGTCGCCGAGGCCGAGCGGATCGAGAGCTGCCCGCGGGTGATCGCACTCGACCCCAAGACGTTCGGCGAGACGATGGGCGACGTGCGCACGGTGGCCCAGGCGACGGGCGCGCGCGAGGCGGCCCTGATGCTCGTGGCGAGCACGTCGCGGCGCATCGATCGCGTCAAGGTCGCGGTGAAGGGCGCCGAGCGTCCGCGCGTCGCCTGCCTGGAGTGGCTCGACCCGGTGTTCGTGGCCGGCCACTGGACCCCGCAGCTCGTCGAGATGGCGGGCGGCGAGGACGTGGTCGGCTTCGCGGGCGAGCGCTCGGAGGAGTCGAGCTGGGAGGCGGTCGCCGCCGCCCGCCCCGACGTCGTCGTCGTCATGCCCTGCGGCTACGACGCCGCCGAGTCGCTCGAGCAGGCCCGCGCCTTCGCCGGCGAGCTGGCGGGCCTCGGCGCGCGGCGCGTCGTGGCGGTCGACGCCGCGGCGTACTTCTCGCGCCCCGGCCCGCGGCTCGTCGACGGCGTCGAGCTGCTCGCCCACGTGCTGCACCCCGATCGCGTGCCCGAGCCGCCGCCCGGCGCCGAGGCGCTCGACGTCGAGCTCGCGCCGGCCCGCTGAGCCGCCTCGTCCTCTTCCTGCACTCCTCGGCGGGGCACTACGGCGCCGATCGCCAGCTCGAGCTGCTCGCGACCGGGCTGGACCCCGCGCGCTATCGCGCGCTGGTCGTGCTTCCCGAGCGCGGGCCGCTGGGCGAGGCCCTGCGCGCCGCGGGGGTCGAGGTCCTGCTGCGACCGCTCGCCGTCGTCCGGCGCGAGCTCGTCTCGCCGGCGGGGCTGGGCCGGCTCGCCGCCGCCTGGGCGGCCGACGCGGGCGGGCTGGGCCGGCTGGCGCGTGCCCGGCACGTCGCCCTCGTGCACACCAACACGTCGGTCACGCTGGGCGGCGCGGCCGCCGCGCGCGTCGCGGGCGTGCCGCACGTCTGGCACGTGCGCGAGATCTACACGCAGTTCGAGCGCTGGTGGCCGGCCTACCGGCGGCTGCTGACCACGGCCGACGCGCTGCCGTGCGTGTCGGCGGCCGTCGCAGGCCAGTTCGCGCCGGGCGGGGCGCCGGTCGAGGTCCTCCACGACGGCCTGGGCCACGTGCCCGAGCGCGCCCCGCGAGCGGCGGCGCGCGCGGAGCTCGCCGTGGACGAGGACGCGTTCGCGGTGGCCGTGCTCGGGCGCCTGTCGAGCTGGAAGGGCCAGGACGTGCTGCTCGACGCCGTCGCCCGGTTGCCCGGGGCGGTGGCGCTCGTGGCGGGCGAGGCGTGGCGGGGCGACGAGCGCCGCGCGCGCGAGCTGGCGGCGCGCGGCCCGGCCGGGCGGGTGCGGATGCTCGGCTTCCGCGAGGACGTCGGCACCGTGCTCGGCGCGGCCGACGTCGTCGCGGTCCCCTCAACCGCGCCCGACCCGCTGCCCAACAGCGCCCTGGAGGCCGCGGCCGCCGGGTGCTGCGTCGTGGCCGGCGCGCACGGCGGGCTGCCCGAGATCCTGCGCGACGGGGAGACCGGCGTGCTGGTGCGCCCCGGCGACGCGGTGGCCCTGGCCGACGCGCTGGCCGCCCTGCGTGACGATCCGGCCCGCCGCGAGCGCCTGGGCGCCGCCGCGGCGGCCGACGTGCGCGAGCGCTTCGCGGCCGGGCGCCTGCTCGAGCGCGTGCAGTCGCTCTACGACCGGCTCTGCCATTAACTGAAAAAGGGGTCAGACCCCTACTTGCGCTCGTAGACCTGCTCGAGCTCGTCGACGAGGTCCAGCCCGTGCTGGGCCTCCTTCTGCGCGCGCGCCAGGTCGCCGGCGGAGGCGAGCCGCCGCATCGCCCGCACGTGGGCGTCGAACCTCGGCGCGACGCGCCGGCCGCCGGCGCGCACGAAGTCCGGCCGCAGGGCGGTCCACGTCGCGTCGAGGCGCTCGACGGCCGCCAGCACCGGGCCCGCGTCGCCCGCCCGCGACCGCAGCTTGGCCTCGAAGTCCAGGTAGTCCAGCCTGGTGACGGTGGCGGGGACGGCGCTGCGGTACAGCGCGAAGAAGCCCGGGACCATCCCGAAGGCGCGGTTGGAGGCGAGCGCGACGCGGAGCAGGTCGGCCTTCGGGGCCAGCCGGGCGACCTCGTGGGCGCGGTCACGGAAGGCGTCGATGATGCCGGCGCTCACGCCGGCCGCCCGCAGCTCGGCCGCGGCGGGCCCGTCGGCGGCCTTCTTCAGCGCGCGGGACGTCCTGATCGCCTTGTCGCGCCGGCCGGCGAGCGCGAAGTCGATCGTGTCCTCCGAGGCGGACTCCACCGTGCGCAGCGCGGGCGGGATCGGGCCGCGCGGGCGGGGCGGGCGCTTGGCCGTCGTGGGCGCGCTGGTGCTCGGCGTCGTTTTGCTCGACTCGCCGCCGCCGCAGCCCGCGACGCTCAGCGCGATCGCGGCGAGGACGACGAGGGCGGCGCGCGGCACGCGAGCAAACGCTAGTGGACCCGTCCGCAAGTCCGACGGGTTTCGGACGCGCCCACTAGCTCAGGCGCAGCCGGCGTACCCCAGCCGGCGCAGCTCGCGGCCGTCGCGCTCGACGGTCTCGAGGTAGCGCGACCGCACGCGCGCGAGCTCGCTGCCGCGCGCAACCGTCGCGTGCCAGAGCAGCACGCGCTCGCGGTGCATGGCCGCGACGAGCCGGGCGTGCCCGGCGCGCGCCTCGGCGGGCGGCTGCAGCGCGCGCAGGGTGTCCTCGACCGCGGCGACCATGGCGCGAGCCTCCTCGACGCCCGCGCCGGGCGTGGCGCTCAGCGCCCGCTTGGCGTTCGTGCACGTGAGGTTCGCCTGATCGAGATACTGGCGGCGGTCCGCGTCGCCGGCGGCGAGCGCGGCGGCGATCGCCGCGGCGCCGATCCACGCGGTCGGATAGCCAACCAGGATGGCGGTGCGCGCGCGGTGGCCCGCGGGGATGTGGCGGTGGCCGGCGGCCGTGGTCACGACCGTGCCCGCCACCAGGTCGCCGAGGCGCTGGCGGTGGCGGGTGACCATCATCGACACGGCGCCGATGACCGCCTG
>DASXRF010000432.1:0-3810 GCA_036506755.1 Solirubrobacteraceae bacterium
CCGCCTGGCCGCCGGCGACCGCGGGCAGCGTCACGGTCATGCCGAAGCCGTGGTGGAAGCCGAGCCTCGAGAAGTTCGCCGAGAAGCGCGACTCCGGCGCGGCGACGCGGAAGTCCGCCGAGAGCGCGAGCCCGAGCCCGCCGCCGACGGCCGCGCCCTGGACGGCGGCGACGACCGGGGTCTGCGCGGCGAACATGCGCACCGCGGCGGCGTACAGGCGCGCGGTCTCGTCGACGCCCCCGCCGCCGAGCCGCGCGCCCGCGCAGAAGTGGCGGCCCTCGGAGCACAGGACGATCGCGCGGCACGCGTCGTCGCCGTCGAGGCGCTCGTAGGCGCCGGCGAGCGCCTCGACCAGCACGGCGTCGAAGTAGTTCTCGGGCGGGCGGTGAAGCTCGACGACGGCGACCAGGTCGTCGCCGGTCTCGACGGTCACGTCGGTCACAGGGCCTCCAGGAACTCGGCGACGGCGGCGTTGAAGACCTCGGGGCGATCGACGTTGGCGGCGTGCCCGGCCCCCTCGATGACGACCTTGCGGGCGCCGGGGATCCGCGCGGCCATGTAGTCGGCGGCGCGCAGGAACGGCGCGTCGTCGGCGCCGACGACGACGAGCGCGGGCACGTCCACCGCAGCGAGCGACTCGATGACCGACGCGTCGCGCTGGGCCATGATGCCGCGCGCCGCGCGCGCCAGCCCCGCCGCCCTGCGGTGCTCGGCGAGCCTGACCTCCGGGCTGTCGCGCAGCGCGGCGAGCCCGCGGGCGTCGATGTCGGCCGCCGTGCGCTCCACGTAGGCGTTCCACTCCGCGCGCTCGCCGTCGCGCCGGTAGCCGGGGCCGGTGTCGACGAGGACCAGCGCGGCGACGCGCTCGGGGTGGCGCAGCCGGAAGGCGAGCGAGAGGTAGCCGCCCAGCGACATGCCTCCGAGCACGGCGCGCTCGACGCCGGCCGCGTCGAGCACGGCGGCCATGTCGGCGACGCTGCGCTCGTGCGAGTAGAGCGCCGGGTCGTCGGGCGCATCGCTGCGGCCGTGGCCGCGCAGGTCCCACGCGACGACCTCGCGGTCCGCGGCCAGCGCGCCCACGTTGGGCGCCCACATCGCCGCCGAGGCCGAGAAGCCGTGGGTCAGCAGCAGCGGTGTGCCTTTAACTGAAATAGGGGTCAGACCCCTGTCGGGCGGCGGCCCGTGGGTCTCGAAGTGCAACCGGACGCCGTCGCGATCGAGCCAGGCCATCGGGCTCTGCCACGATAGACCGCTGTGCCCCAGAGCGCGGTGCAGGCGCTGGCCCTCCCGCCGGCGCGCCCGCCGGCCGGCGCCGGCGCCGTGCGCGCCGAGGTGCGCGCCTTCCTCGCGCGCCAGGACTACGTCCCGCGGTGCGACGCGTGGGGATCGGCGTGGGGCTGGTCGCCGGCGTTCTCGCGCGCGCTCGCCGCCCGGGGCTGGATCGGCATGACGTGGCCCGAGCGCTACGGCGGCGCGGGACGCAGCGCGCTGGAGCGCTTCGTCGTCACGGAGGAGCTGCTCGCCGCCGGCGCCCCGGTGAGCGCCCACTGGGTGGCCGACCGCCAGACCGGCCCGGCGCTGCTGCGCTTCGGCACCGAGGCGCAGCGCGAGCGCTTCCTGCCGGCCATGGCCCGCGGCGAATGCGGCTTCGCCATCGGCATGAGCGAGGCGGGCAGCGGATCGGACCTCGCCTCGGTGGCCACGCGCGCCGAGCGCGTCGCGGGCGGCTGGCGGGTCGACGGCACGAAGAAGTGGACGGGCGGCGCCCACGTCGCCGACTTCTTCGTCGTGCTGTGCCGCACCGGGCCGCACGGCGATGACCGGCACGCGGGCCTGACGCAGCTCATCGTCGACCTGCGCTCGCCGGGCATCTCGATGCGGCCGATCCGGCTGATGCACGGCGTCCATCAGTGGAACGAGGTGCGCCTCGACGGCGTGCTCGTGCCCGACGACATGCTCCTCGGCGAAGCCGGCGCCGGCTGGGCGCAGGTGGTCGCCGAGCTCGCCCACGAGCGCAGCGGGCCGGAGCGCATCCTGAGCACGTTCCCGCTGCTCGCCGCCTTCGCGGCCGCGACCGAGCCCGACGACGACCCGCGCGTCCTGTCGGCGCTCGGCGGGCTGGTCGCGCGGCTCGCCGCGCTGCGGCGCCTGTCGCTGGGCGTCGCCTGCGCCCTCGACGAGGGCCGCTCGCCCGAGGTCCAGGCCGCGCTGGTCAAGGACCTCGGCACGACGTTCGAGCGCGACGTCGTCGAAGCCGTGCGCTCGGCGCGGCCGTTCCTGCGCCGCGGCGCCGGCGCGTCGCTCGACGAGCTGCTCGGGCAGGCCCTGCTCAGCACCCCGGGCTTCACGCTGCGCGGCGGCACGACGGAGATCCTGCGCTCGATCGTGGCCCGGCAGCTCGTGGCCGCCGACCTGCCCGGCGTTCAGGAGATCGCCGGCCACGAGATCCGGCCGGGCGCGACCGGGGCGCTCGCCTGCGCGAGGGCGATCACCGAGTCGGCCGACGTCGTGCTCGACCTCGCGCTCGTCCACACCCGGACGCGCGAGCAGTTCGGGCGCCCGCTCGCGCGCTTCCAGGCCGTCCAGCACCACCTCGCCGTCCTGGCCGGGCACGTCATGCTCGCCCGCGCCGCGCTCGACGAGGGCGAGGAGGTGGCCAAGATCTGCGCGAGCGCGGCGGCCGGCGAGGTCGCCCGGCTCGGCCACCAGCTGCACGGCGCCGTCGGCTACAGCGACGAGCACCCGCTGCACCGCTTCACCCGGCCGCTGTGGGCGTGGCGCGACGAGCTCGGCACCGAGGCCGAGTGGTCGGCCCGGCTCGGCGCCCGGATGGCCGGCGGCGACCTGTGGGCGCGCCTCAGCCCGGCCGGCGGATCCTGAAGAGGACCGCCTCGTAGACCGGCGGGCGCGCGGTGTACCAGTACGTGAACCGGCTGACGACGCAGCCCGCCGCGCCGTCGCGTTCGAGCGCCCGCATCACGCGGGCGTCGAGCGACGCCGCGTCGCCGTCGATCAGCCGGGCCACCTGTTCCATGGTCGAGATCGTCGGCCGCGCGCGGGCGCGCCGATACGGACCGGCGGTTGAAACCCGCTTCGACCGATTGGCACTCAGCCGTCGGTGCGCGCGAGCGCGCGCCAGACGCGCTCGGGCGTCATCGGCAGCGTGCGCAGCCGCACGCCGGCGGCCGCGGCGATCGCGTTGGCCACCGCCGGGGCGACCGCGACGACGGGCGCCTCGCCGATGCCCTTGGCGCCGAACGGGCCGTCGGGCGCGGGGACCTCGACGACCTCGGCGCGGATCGGCGGCACCACACCCGCCGTCGGCATCGCGTAGTCGGCAAACGAGCCGGTGCGCAGACGGCCGTCCTCGTCGTGGACGAGCTCCTCGTAGAGCGCCCAGCCCAGTCCCTGCACCGCGCCGCCGAGCAGCGGCCCCTCGACCAGCGCGGGGTTGAGCGCCCGGCCGACGTCCTGGGCGATGACGTGCTCGAGCACGGCCACGTCCCCCGTCTCCCGGTCCACGCGCACATGGGACAGATGGGCGGCGGCCGACGGCGCGCGGCTCGTCTGCGCCACGCCGGCGCGGCCCTCGGCCGGCTCGTGCGGGCTGCCGAAGCGCAGGATCCGCCGGGCGAGGTCGCGCACGGCGAGCGCGCGGCCGGGTGCGCCGAGCGGGCGCACCTCGCCGTCGACGATCTCGAGGTCCTCGGGGGCGATCTCCAGCTCCGCGCTCGCCGCCCGCAGGAGCCGCTCACGCGCCTCCGCGGCGGCGCGCTCGACCGCGCGGCCCACGGTGTAGGTGACCTTGCT
>DASXRF010000433.1:0-3968 GCA_036506755.1 Solirubrobacteraceae bacterium
GGGCGAGATCCACCACGACCATCCGTACGGGCGCCAGGGCGACCTCGCCCACCTCTCGAAGGTCTACGCCGAGCTGTGCCTGCAGATGTACGGCCTCGACGTGCGCCTCCTGCGCCTGGGGATCGTCTACGGCCCGAGCCCGGTGGAGCACGAGGCGCCCGAGTCCCAGACGGTCGTCGACAAGTTCCGCCGCCTCGCGGCCGCCGGCGAGCCGCTGACGCTCGACGACGGCGGCCGCGCGACGATCGGCGTCGTCCACGTCGAGGACGCCGCGCGGCTGCTGCTCGACGCTGCCGACCCCGTGGCGAACGTCGTCGCCGAGACGGTCACCGTCGCGCAGGTCGCCGCCCTGGCCCGCGGCGAGGACCTCGAACGGGCGCCAGAGCCGCGCGCCCGCTTCGTCTCGCACTTCCACTACGAGCACGCCCTGGCGGGCTACCTGCCATGAGGCTCGTGGTGACCGGCGCGACCGGCTTCCTCGGCTGGCGGGCGACCGTCCTGCTGCGCGAGCGAGGCCACGACGTGCTCGCCGTCGCGCGGCCCGGCGGCGCGGCGCGCGCGCACGCGCGCGACCTGCCCGGCGTCGTCCACGCCGACGCCGGTGACCCGGCGGCGCGCGAGCTGCTGGCGGGCCGCGACGGCGTCCTGCACTTCGCGGGCGTGCCCGACCCCGCGGGCGCGGTGCGCGCCAACGCGGGCACGACCGTGAACCTGCTCGAGGGCTGCGCCGAGCACGGGGCCGGGCTCGTCTACCCGTCATCGGTGCGCGCCGGGCTCGAGCCGCCGCCCGACCCGTACGCGATGTCCAAGCGCCTGGGCGAGGACGCCTGCCGCCTGCACGCCGCGCCGGCGACCGTCGTGCGCCTGCCCAGCGTGTTCGGCCCCGGCCAGGTCGCCTGGGAGGGCGCCACCGGCGCCATCGCGGCGTTCGCCGCGCGCGCCCTGGACGGCGAGCCGATCGTCATCCCGGGCGACCCGCAGCGCACGCGCGACTTCGTCTACGTCGACGACGTCGTCCTCGCCCTGGAGGCGATCGTCGCCGAGGGCCGCTGGGGCGAGGCCGTCACGATCACCGGCGACGCCCCCACGCCCCTGCTGCACGCCGCCGAGCTCGTCCTCGCCGCGGCGGGGAGCGAGGTCCCGATCGAGCTCCCCGGCGGCGACCTGCCGCCCGGCGAGGGGCGCTCGTACGTGGGGGACCGCGCCCTGCCGCGACTAGATTTCCCCGCCCGGCCGCTCGACGCGGCCGTCTCCGACTATGTCGCCTGGCTCCGCGCCCATCCTGCTGCTCAAGGCCGCGCCCGAGGCTGAGCAGCTCGCCGACCGGCTCGACGGCGGTCCGTGGCAGGGGCTCGAGGTCCCGCTCATGCCCGGGCACGTCGCCGACGACGCGGCGACCGAGCGCGCGATCGCCAACGTGCGCGCCGCGGCGCCCGCGGCGGTGACCGCCGAGGCGCCGGTCGCCTGGCCGAGCGGCGCCCACGTGCGCGTCGACCGCCTCGACGACGAGGCGCGCGCGGGGATCGAGCGCAGCGCGCGCTTCGCGGCCGGCGTCGGCTCGCCGGTGCTGACCATCCACCTGTTCATCCCGATGGACCCCGCCGAGTACCGCGCGCACACGGCCGTCGAGGAGGAGGCCGTCCACGCCTTCCTGCGCTTCTACGCCGACGCGTGCCTCGCCCACGGCGTCACGCCGCTGATCGAGAACGTTCCGCCGGTCCTGCGCATGCGGACCGGCGGCGTCTTCCTCTCGCCCGTCGGCGGCCACTGGGAGGACCTGCTGGCCTGGCGCGCGCACGTCCCCGAGCTCGGCTTCACGATCGACACCTCGCACGCGGCGCTGTTCCGCTCGTTCGCCTCCGCCTACCCGTCGCTGTTCGCGCTGGAGTCCGACGAGGGCCTCGAGCTCGAGCGCTACGTCGAGGAGCTCGGGCCCGCCGCCGAGGTCGCCCACGTCTCGGACGCCGCCGGCCTGCTCGGGGAGGGGCTGCCCTACGGCGAGGGCGAGCTCGACCTCGACCCGGTGGTCCGCCGGCTCGCCGAGCTCGTCCCGTTCGTGGTGGCCGAGATCAACGAGCCCGACCACGCGCGCTCGCCGCACATGAAGGCCGGCTACCGGGCGATCGAGCGCGCGCTGCGCGAGCCGGCCGAGGCGTGGCGCCCGCCGCCGCGCCGGCTGCCCGGGGAGGGCTTCGACTGGCAGCGCGTCGTGGCCCGGCGCGACCCCGTGCCCGCGCTGCTCGAGCTCGAGGAGCGCCTGGCCGGCCGGCGCGTGCTCATCACGGGCGGCGCGGGCTCGATCGGCCGCGCGCTGGCCACGCTGATCCTGGGCTTTCGCCCCGGGCGGCTGACGCTGCTGGACTCCCACGAGGCGTCGCTGGCCGCCGACCGTCGCAGCCGCGATCCGCTCGCGCTCGCCCACACCGAGTACGTGCTCTGCGACGTGCGCGACCGCGAGCGCACCGAGAGCGAGCTGCGCCGCGCGGCGCCCGAGGTCGTCTTCCATCTGGCCGCCTACAAGCACGTCGACCTCGCCGAGCGCTTCCCGGAGGAGTACGTGGCGACGAACCTCGACGGGTCGTGGAACGTGCTGCGCGCGGCGGGCGCGGCCGGCACCGGCTGCGTCGTGGTGGCCTCGACCGACAAGGCGGCGCTGGCCGCATCGCGCTACGGGCGCACCAAGCGGCTCATGGAGCAGCTGGCCGCGGTGGCCGACGTGCCGGCGGGCGCCGTGCGGCTGGTCAACGTGCTGGGCAGCGCCGGGAGCGCGTCGGAGCTGTTCCTGCGCCAGGCGCGCGCCGGGGTGCCGCTGACGGTGACCGACACGACCATGGTGCGCTACTGGATCACCCGCGGCCACGCGGCGAGCCTCGTCGCCCACGCCGCGCTGCTCGTCGACGGCGGCTGCCCCCTCGTCACCGCCGCCGACCCCGTCTCGCTGACCGTCGGCGAGCTGGCCGAGCGCACGTGGCGCGGCGTGCACGGCCCGGGCGAGGTGGCGCCGCTGCACATCGTCGGCGTGCGCGCGGGCGAGACGATGCGCGAGGTGCTCATCGGCCCGGCCGAGCGGCTCGAGGGCGAGCGCCTGCAGGGCGCGGCGCCGATCGCCGGCGTGCCGCCGGGCGACGGGCTGGCCGACGCCGTCGCCGCGCTCGACGCGCTGCACGGCCTGGAGACCCGGCGCGCGCACTGGCTCGAGCTGCTGGCGGCGTAGTCGTGGCGCGCGTCTGGGTCGACCTGACCAACACCGCGCACGTCGTGGTGCTGCGCCCGCTCGTCGAGCGCCTCGAGGCCGCCGGGCACGCGGTCGCGCTGACCGCGCGTCCGCTCTCGCAGACCGTCGACCTGCTCGAGGACTGGGGCCACGAGTTCACGCTGCTCGGCCGCTACGGCGGCGCGTCGCGCGCGGGCAAGGCGCGCGCGGCCGCCGGGCGGGTCGCGGCGATGGTCCGCTTCGGGCGCGCGCACGGCCCGTTCGACTGCGCCCTGGCCCACGGCTCGACGGACCTGCCCGTCGCGTGCCGGCTGCTCGGCATCCCGAACACGACGATGTTCGACTACGAGTGGGCCAAGCTGCAGCACTCGCTCAACTGCCGGCTCGCCACGCGCGTCCTGGTCCCCGAGGCGATCCCGCCCGAGCGCCTGGCGCGCTACGGCGCGCGTCCCCCGAAGCTCGTGCGCTACCCCGGCCTCAAGGAGGACTACGTCCTGCACGGGTTCGTGCCCGACGGGTCGGTGCTCGACCAGCTCGGCGTCGAGCGCAGCAAGCTCCTCGTCGTCGTGCGGACCGCGCCGTCGTACGCGCTGTACCTCGCCGGCGCGCGCGGGGACCTGGTGCCGCGGCTGCTCGAGCGGCTGGTCGAGCGCGACGACGTGGCCACCGTCGTGCTCACGCGCAACGCCGAGCAGGCCGCGCAGATCGAGGCGCTGTCGGACCGCCTCGTCGTGCCGCGGCGCGCCGTCGACGC
>DASXRF010000434.1:0-2953 GCA_036506755.1 Solirubrobacteraceae bacterium
CTCCGGTTCCTCGCGCAGCCGCGGGCAGGCGCCCTCGACGCGCTCGGCGGGATCGGCCACCGCGATCCGCGTGCGCAGGCGGCGCCACAGCGGCGCCTGCCAGCTGCCGTCCGCGTCGTCGCCGGCCGCCCAGGCGCGGACCATCGCGGGGCGGTGCAGCGCGTAGCGGTCGTAGAGGTCGGCGAGATGGCGCAGCGTGCTGAACCGGCGGGCGCGGCGCGTGGTATCGGCGGTGCCGTTCAGGTGCTGTGCGAGCGGGTGCAGCCACGACTCGCCCAGGCACCCGTCGACCACCTCGAGCAGCGGCCAAACCGAGCGCTCGGGGAGCCAGGGGTCGGTCTCGGCGTCGATGCCGGACGCCGTCGCGACCGCGTCGCCGACCAAGCGCCGCGGCGACGGGAACTCGACGTTCGCGCACACGCCGAGGCGATCCGACAGGCGCTGCGCGAGCCAGCGCTCCATGCCGCGGGTGGGGACGGCGACGACCTCGGGCGCGAAGGGATCGGCCGGCGGGTCGGCGAGGATCGCGCGCAGCGCCTCCACCAAGCCGTCGGCGCGCTCAGCTCGATGGATGTGGAGCACGGTTCACTACTCAGTGTTGCGGGTCATCGCATCGGAGGTCGCTCGGTCGGGCGGGGCTCTGACGCCTCAGACCGGCGCGACGTCGGCGAGGAAGTCCAGCAGCGCCCGGTTGACCTGCTCCGGCGCCTCCTGGTTGACCCAGTGGCCGGCGCCGGGCACGACGATCGACGCGCGCAGGTCGGTGACCCATCCGTCCATCGCGGCGGCGGGCATGAAGCGCTGAACGGGATCGCGCTCGCCGGTCAGGAAGAGCGCCGGCTGTTCGATGCGTCGCTCGCCGGCCGGCTCGGTCGCCCGCCAGTTGCGATCGATGTTGCGATAGAGGTTGAGGCCGCCGCGGAAGCCGGTGCGCTCGAAGGCTTCGACGTAGACCGCGAGTTCGGCGTCGGTCATGAACGGCGGCGTCGGCGGGTCCTCGTCGCCGTCGGCCGCCCACGCCGGACCCCAGACCCGCGACGTGGCCAGCGTCCGCCGGACATCGTGCCCCAGCGCCGCCTCGGCCACACCGGGCTCCTGGAACCACACGATGTAGAAGTCCTCGCCGAATCCCTGCCGCATCAGCTCGATCGGCGGGGCCGAGGCGCGCGGGACGAACGGCACGCTGAGGCCGGCGACCGCCCGGACGCGGTCGGGACGCAGCCACGCCGTCCTCCAGGCGATCTCGGCGCCCCAATCGTGTCCGACCACCACCGCCGTATCGGCCCCCGCATGGTCGATGAGCCCGACGACGTCGACGACAAGCTCGGTGATCGCGTAGTCGGCGACGTCGGGCGGCGCGTCGGAGCGGCCGAACCCGCGCACGTCGGGCACGAGGACGCGATACCCGGCGCCGATCAGTGCCGGGATCTGGTGTCGCCACGAGTACCCGAGCTCGGGGAACCCGTGGACCAGCACCACGAGCGGGCCGTCGCGCGGGCCGTCGTCCACGACCCACAGCTCGATGCCGTTCACCGCGACGCGCACGGACCGGATGATGCCCCTCCGTCAGCGGCGGTTGCGCTTGCGCGCCGCGCGGCTGGCGCGGCGCCGCGCGCGGCCCTCCTTCGCGGGCGCGTGCCGAGCACGTGCACCAGACGAAGGCAGCCGGATCGTGAGCTCGGGCGCGCCGCCGCCGAGCACCGCGTCCCGTTCGGCGCGCGGGCGGTTGTTGAAGTCCGCCATCCATGCCTCGAGTGCGTCGGGGTCCGTCGGGTCCACCCCCTCCGCGCGCATCTGCGCCGTCAGCGCCTTCGCCGGTCCCCAGTTGCGACGGTCGCGGGCCGCGTGTGCGAAGCGGTCCTCGAGGCGGACGAGCCCCGCCTCGAGGCCTTCGATCGAATCGCCCTCGAGGAGCGAGCGCTCGGCGAGGAAGCGCAGGAAGGCGGCCAGCGACGGACGGACGGCCGCGAGCGTCTCGTCGTCGGCGTCGCCCTTGCGCGGATACCACTCGAGCAGGAACTCGCGCAGCTCGGCGGCCGTCCACCGCAACAGGTCGCCGTCGCCGTGGTCCAGCCTCCAGCTCAGCAGGAGATGCGCGAGGAACGGCGCGTGATCGAGCAGCACCTGGTCGGCGACCTGCTCTTCCAGCTCGGTCGCGAACGCGTCGACCAGCGCGCTGGCCTCGTCGCGGGCGGAGTCAGTCGGCTCGCCGGTGACCAGCTCGACCGGCGGGCGCGGGAGAGCGCTGCCTCGACCGGCAAGCGCCGAGATCACGAACGGCAGCAGCGGCGCGTCGTCGCTCGACAGCGGCACGTCGTGGTCGATCATGTGGTCGAGCACCGAGCGCAGCGTCTTCGCCGCCTCTTCGACCGGCCGCCGAACGGCTGCGGCGCGACCGCCGGGCGGTCGCTGTAGCAGGCGCCGGGCCGCTTCCGGCGGGCCCGCCTCCGCGACTGTGATCCCGGCCAGCACGAACGCGGCGAGCAGGCCGGCCGCGAGCTCGTCGCCGCGGCCCGCCACCGCCCGCGCGAGCAGGCGGCCGACGTCGGCCGGCGTGTCGTGCGTGTCGAACGGCATCGCCAGCGTGCAGGCGAGCAGCTCGACGTCCTCGGCGCAGGTCGGCGGATCGACGTCGTCCAGAACGGCTCCGGCGAGCTGCGTGACCATCACCCGCGCTCGACGCGCAACTCCGGAGCCAGCTCGGCGAGGACGTCGAAGTCGTCGTCCTGGGTCCAGATGGTGAGGTCGTGCGCGAGCGCGGTCGCGGCGATGATCGCGTCCATGGCACCGGCGCGCCGCCGCTGCGTGCGAGCCGTCGCCAGGAGGTCCGCCAGACGCTCGGCGACTGGTTCGTCGTAGGGCAGCGCGATGAAGCGACGCGCTGCGTTCAAGGTCGCTCGCCTCAGCTTCCGGAGCGGCTCGCTGTCGGCGCGGCGCACGCCCACGCCGAGCT
>DASXRF010000435.1:0-2574 GCA_036506755.1 Solirubrobacteraceae bacterium
CCCGCGACCATCATCGCGAGGTCCAGCACCACGAGGCGCTTGTTCTTGAGGATCTCGGGCCCCTCGCCGTTGACGATGTTCTGCGCCAGGCCCTCGACGATGGCGGTCTTGCCCACGCCCGCCTCGCCGATGAGCACGGGGTTGTTCTTGGTACGGCGCGAGAGGATCTGCATGATCCGCTCGATCTCGGTCTCGCGACCGACCACCGGGTCGAGCTTGCCGTCGGAGGCCAGCTTGGTCAGGTTGCGGCCGAACTGGTCGAGCAGCTTCGAGGACTTCTTCTCGCCCTGGGCGCCGCCCGCGGCCGCGCCCGCCCCGGCCTGGCCGCCGCCCTGGCGGCGACCGCCCGGGCCGGACAGCATGCGGATGACCTCGTTGCGGATCTTCTCCGAGTCGGCGTCGAAGTCGAGCAGGATGCGCGCGGCGACGCCCTCGTTCTCGCGCACGAGGCCGAGCAGGATGTGCTCGGTGCCGATGTAGTTGTGGCCCAGGCTCAGCGCCTCGCGCAGCGCGAGCTCGAGGACCTTCTTGGCCCGCGGCGTGAAGGGGATCTGGCCGCTGGTGACCTCCTCACCGGAGCCGACGATCCGGACGACCTGGGCGCGGACACGCTCGACGGTGATGTCCAGCGACTCGAGCACACGGGCGGCAAGGCCCTCCTCCTCGCGGAGCAGGCCGAGCAGGATGTGCTCGGTGCCGATGTAGTTGTGCTTGAGGGTGCGCGCTTCCTCTTGGGCGAGGACGACCACCTGACGGGCTCGTTCGGTGAAGCGCTCGAACATCAAAACTTCCTCTCTGCTGCGGCTGGTGCTGCTGGTACGTCGGGTGGCCGCTCAGGCGCTTTGTCGATTCGGTGGTCCGGACGTTTCGGGGGACGATGAGACACCCGCTACCCATTCTTCGGCCAAAACGGGCCCAAGTATGAGTGGCAGGCGCTTTTCGGGCATGGGTCAGGATACCAACGGGCGTGGTCGGCCCCGGCGCATCACGGTCCCTCCAGAACCTGGCGCAAATGGCGCAGCTCGACATGGTCGGCGCCTTCCTCGCGCGCGGCGTCGGCCGCCCGGGCGAGCGCGGCGGCCACGTCGGGGGCGTGCGGGAGCGCCCGGCGCTCGGGTCGGGTGCCCAGCAATTCGAGCAGGACGCGGCGGACCTCCTCGGGATCCGCGCCCACGTCGACGAGGACGCGAAAGCCCGTGGCGTCGCTCTCGCGCAGCAGTCCGAGCAGCAGATGCTCGGTGCCGATGTAGTTGTGGCTCATGCGCACGGCCTCGCGCAGGCTGCGCTCGAGCACGCGCTTGGCGTCGGCCGTGAACGGCATGACGCCGTCGTTCGCGCTGCTGGGTTGATGGGCGCCGGCGACCGCCGCCCGCGTCGGTTCGAGCCACACACCGGAGGCGTTCAACGCCTGGGCGGCAAGTCCCTGCTCCTCGCGCAGCAGTCCGAGCAGCAGGTGCTCGGTGCCGATCGACCGGTGGCGCAGCAGCCGCGCCTCCTCCTGGGAGAGCGTCACGACCTGGCGCGCCCGCTCGGTGAAGCGCTCGAACATCACCCCGCCGCCCTGCGGCGGTCGGCCTCGTGCTCGAAGATCTTGTTGGGGCCCAGCCGCGCGGCGACGCGGTCGACGACGCTCGGGGCGAGCGCGGCCAGGGCCAGCGTCGGGCGGATCGGCGCGCCGTTGACCGTGACGTCGGGCAGGTCGCGCCTGATCGCCTTGACCGTCATCTTGGCCACGCGCTCAGGCTTGGCCTCGCCGGCGATGAGCGGCGGCCGGGCGCCCATGCGCTCCCACATGCCGGTCGACGCGATGAAGCCGGGCGAGACGACGCTGAAGCCGACGGGGGCGTCGCGGAACTCCGCCCGCAGCGAGCGCGTCAACCCGATGAGCCCCGCCTTGGTCGCGGCGTAGGGCTCGTTGCACGAGACGCCGACCTTGCCCGACATCGACGCGATGAAGACGACATGCCCGCGCCCGCGCTCGACCATCCCGCCGACGAGGTCGCGCGTCAGCAGCAGCGGCGAGACGAGGTTGACCTGGGTCATGCGGTCGACGTCCTCGTCGGTCAGGTCGGCGAAGCGCTTGGTCAGCTCGATCCCCGCGTTGTTGACGAGGATGTCGACGGCGCCCGCCTCGCCGGCCAGGCGATGGACGTCCCCGCGGTCGGCGAGGTCGGCGACGAGCACCTCGCCGCCCACCTGGTCGGCCAGCGCGCGCAGCGCCTCCTCGTTGCGCCCGGACAGCAGCAGCCGGGCGCCCGCGGCGGCGAGCGCGCGAGCGAGGTGGCCGCCCAGGCCACCCGTGGCCCCGGTGATCAGGGCGGTACGGCCGGCGATCTCCATCCCGCTCAGTCTCGCATCGCCGGGAAGAGCACAACCTCCCGGATCGATCGCCGCCCGCTGAGCAGCATCACCAGCCGGTCGATGCCCAGGCCCAGCCCGCCGGTCGGCGGCATGCCGTGCTCGAGCGCCTCGACGAACACCTCGTCGTAGGGCTGGACCTCCTCGGCGCCCTCGGCGAGCAGGCGCTGCTGGGCCTCGAAGCGCGCCCGCTGCTCGTCGGGGTCGTTGAGCTCT
>DASXRF010000436.1:0-4714 GCA_036506755.1 Solirubrobacteraceae bacterium
ACGACCGATCAGATCGGCTTCGACGTCTTCAACGTCTACGCGCGCCACCTGGCGCCCAACCGCGACTACACCATCTTCCTGCTCGAGCAGGCGGCGTCGCCGTTCGGCGCAGCCGAGTACATCGGCGACATCACCACCGACGACCACGGCAACGCCGACAACCGGTTCAAGCTGATCGTCGAGGAGGCCTTCTCGTCGCAGCTGGTCAACGGTCAGCGCCACCGCGTCGACCTCAACCGGGTGGGCATGTGGTTCGCCGACCCCAAGGACGACGACTTCTGCCTCGGCAAGGACAGCCCGGTCACCCCGTTCGACGGCGACGACGAGGCCGGCGTGCAGGTGTTCAACTCCCGCAACGCCGACCCGCTGCCGGCTCCGTAGGGGGCAGACCCCGGCGGCGGCCAGGTTCGCCTGGCCGCCGCCGAAAGTTTGTGCGCGCGCGGCCGATCACAGAGATCGTGCGACTCGTGCCCGTCACGCGCGCGGTGGGGATGCGGCTCGCCCGCAACATCCCGGCCGTCGACCCCCAGCAGATGCCGCTGCTGCGCGCCAACGCGACGCTCAACGAGCGCTACGCCCGCGCGCTCGCCGACGCCGGCATCCAGTCGGTCTGGGTCCACGACGACCTCTCCGACGGCATCGAGCCGCGCGACCTGGTCTCCCCCGCCGTTCGCGAGCGCTCGGCGCGCGCGGTCAGCAAGGCGATCGCCGGCGCGCGCAGGGCGGTGGCCAGCGGCCGGCGGCTCAGCCCCGAGGCGCTCGCCGAGCTGCATCGCGTCGTCGACGACATCGCCGACAGCGTCGCGCAGCATCCCGGCGCCTCGGTCGTGCTCGACGACCTCGCCGCGGCCGACGCCTACACCCACCAGCACTCGATCGACGTGTGCGCCCTCGGGCTGCTCCTCGGCCGCGAGCTGTTCAGCGCGAACGGATGGCAGGACGACCGCGGCCGCCGGCGCTTCGACGACATCGACCGCCGCCTGCACCTGCTCGGCCTCGGGCTGCTCGTGCACGACGTCGGCAAGCTGCTCGTCCCCGCGGAGATCCTCAACAAGCCGGGCCGGCTGACCGACGAGGAGATGGCGATCATGCGCACGCACCCCGACCTGGGTGCCGACCTGCTCGCCGACGACGCCTACTCGCCGCTCGTCCGCGCCGTCATCCGCGAGCACCACGAGCGCTGGGACGGCGGCGGCTATCCCAAGGGGCTCTCCGGGCGCCATATCCATCAGCTGGCGCGGATCGCCGCCGTCGCCGACGTCTACGACGCCGTCACCAGCGAGCGGCCCTACCACCCCGCCCGCCCGCCGTACAAGGGCGTCGAGGTGATCCTCGACGGCGCGGGCGCCGCCTTCGACCCCGAGGTCGTCGAGGTCTTCCGCCGCGTCGTGCACCCGTATCCGATCGGCAGCGAGCTGCGCCTCCCCGACGGCGAGGTCGGCGTGGTGGCCCGCATCGACCCCGAGCACCCCGACTGCCCGTGGGTGCGCTTCCCGGCCGGCGAGCGTCCGGTCGACACCGAAGTCGAGCTCGCGGCGGCCTGAGCCTGCCTCAGCCCTACGCGGGAAGCTCGAGCTCGCGCAGGTAGGGCGGCGAGGCCCCCGGGCGCTCGCAGGTGCGGGCGGCCACCAGGGCGGCGAAGCGCGTGGCCTCGCCGACGACCTCGGGGTCGCCGAGGGCGTCAACACCCTTGCCGTGCGAGCGCCACCAGGCCAAAAAGCCGCCGCTGAACGCGTCCCCCGCGCCGATCGTGTCGACGACCTCGACGGCGGGCGCGGGCACCGCGACCTCGGCGTCGCGCATCACGACGGTCACGCGGTCGCCGCCGCGCGTCAGCAGGATGACCTGTGGCCCCGCGTCGAGCAGCGCGCGGGCCGCCGCGGCCGGCGTGCGCTGGGGATCCAGCCAGGCGAGGTCCTCCTCGCTGACCTTGACGAGATGGCTGCGGCCGAGCACCCGGCGGAGGCGTCGCCGGTAGCCATCCGCATCCGAGATGACCCACGGCCGGACATTCGGGTCGACGACCACGAGCGCGGCGCCGGCGAGCTCCTCGACCACCGCCTCCAGCGCGGTGGCCATCGGCTCGAGCGTGAGCCCCAGCGTGCCGACGTGGAGGATGCCGACCGCCGACGGCAGCGCGGCCAGCGCCGCCTCGGTCGTCAGGCCGGGAGCCGACGTGGCGCGCTCGTAGAAGCGGTAGCGCGCGCTGCCCGTCTCGTCGATCTCGGCCAGCGCCAGCGTCGTCGGCTCGTCGGTGCGGATCACGGCGTCGAGGCGGACGCCGTCGCTGCCGAGCATGCGCTCGAGCGTCGTCCCGAAGCGATCGGTGGACAGCCGCCCGAGGAAGGCGACGGGCTGCTGCAGGCGGCCGATCGTCCGCGCCGTGTTGAACGGTCCGCCGCCGGGGTGCGCGCGCACGGCGTCGGAGGCCTCGACGACCAGGTCGTAGAGCGCCTCGCCGGCGACGAGGATGACGTCCTCGACGACCAGCGAGTTCCCCGTGGGCCCGCTCACGACGCCTCATGATGACCGACCGGGCTGGCGGTCCGCGACGCGCGGGAGTAGGCTCCCGCTCTGAAAACGTTGTCTGAGACGCGCGACCGCGTCTCGAGGCCGCCCGTCCATGAACGCCATGCCCCCGCGACGACCCACGATGAAGGACGTCGCGAGCGTGGCCGGTGTCAGCATCGCGACCGTCTCACGCGTCGTCAACGGCGGGGATGTGCGCGACGACCTCGCGCTGCGCGTCCATGACGCGATCGCGGTCCTTGGCTACCGGCGGGACCTGACGGCCAGCACGCTGCGCCGCGCGGACCGGCAGTCCGGCAGCCTGGGCCTGGTCTTCGGCGACGTCTCGAACCCGTTCTTCTCGGCGGTCCACCGCGGCGTCGAGGACTTCGCCCGCGGTCACGGCGCGCTCACGTTCGCCGGCTCGTCCGACGAGGACCCGGAGCGCGAGCGCGAGCTCGTCGAGGCGTTCGCCGCGCGCGGCGTCGACGGGCTGGTGATCGTGCCCTGCAGCCGAGACCAGAGCTACCTCCAGCGCGAGCGGCGCAGCGGCACGGCGCTGGTCTTCGTCGACAGGCCGCCGCGATTCATCGACGCCGACGCGGTCTTGACCGACAACGTGGGCGGGGCGCGCGCCGCCGTCGAGCACCTGATCGCCGCCGGTCATCGCCGGATCGCGTTCCTCGGAGACCGCTCGTCGATCTTCACGGCCGCGGAGCGCCGCCGCGGCTATCGCGAGGCGCTCGACCGCGCCGGGCTGCCCCACGACCGGGCGCTCGAGCGGCCGGGCCTGGGCGACAGCGACGCCGCCGGCGCCGCCGCGCGCGAGCTGCTGCTGGGCCCGAAGGCGCCGACGGCCGTCTTCGCCGGCCAGAACCTGATCACCGTCGGGGTCGTGCGGACGCTGCGCGACCTCGGCCTCCAGCACCGCGTCGGGCTCGTCGGCTTCGACGACGTCGTGCTCGGCGATGTCGTGGAGCCGGGGATCACCGTCGTCACGCAGGATCCGTACGCGCTCGGCCGGCGGGCCGCCGAGCTGCTCTTCGCGCGGCTGGGCGGCGACGACGGCGACACGCGTCGGGTCGAGCTCCCGACCCGGCTCGTGCCCCGCGGCTCCGGCGAGATCGCGCCGGACGGGGTCGTGGAGCAGGCGACCGAACGCGGCGCTTGACAATGGACGGGGGCGGGTGTTCAATCCGAGCTGTAAACGTTCTCTCGGCGCGGGGTGCCGAGGGTTAGGAGAGAGAGGGTCAATGAGGACGGTTCCCTTTGGGCGCGGAGCGTTCCGGTTGGCCGCTGTCGTGGCGGTGCTCGCCGCGGCGGTCGCGCTGGTCGCCTGCGGCAGCAGCAACAACGGCGGCGGTGGTGGCGGCGGTGAGAAGGTCACCGTCGGGCTGATCACCAAGACCGAGACCAACCCGTTCTTCGTCAAGATGAAGGAGGGCGCGAGCTTGCGGGCCAAGGCGCTCGGGGCCGACCTCCAGTCGTTCGCGGGCAAGAAGGACGGCGACAACGAGAGCCAGGTCGCGGCCGTCGAGAACCTGATCTCGGCCGGGGCCAAGGGGCTGCTGATCACGCCCAACGACTCCAAGGCGATCGTGCCCTCGCTCGACAAGGCGCGTCAGGCCGGCATGCTCGTCATCGCCCTCGACACCCAGACCGAGCCGGCGAACGCCGCCGACGCCACCTTCGCGACCGACAACTTCCTCGCGGGGCAGCTGATCGGCCGCTGGGCCGCCGCGAAGTTCAAGGGCAAGCAGGCCAAGATCGCGATGCTCGACCTCAGCCCGGAGCAGGTGTCGGTCGACGTCCAGCGCGATCAGGGCTTCCTGAAGGGCTTCGGCATCAACACCGGCAACGTCAACCGGATCGGCGACGAGAAGGACCCGCGCATCGTCGGGCACGACACGACCGACGGCGCCGAGGAGGGCGGTCGCACCGCGATGGAGAACCTCCTCCAGAAGGACCCCAGCATCAACCTCGTCTACACGATCAACGAGCCCGCCGCGGCCGGCGCCTACGAGGCGCTGAAGGCGGCGGGCAAGCAGAAGGGCGTCACCATCGTCTCGGTCGACGGCGGCTGCCCCGGCGTGCAAAACGTCAAGAAGGGCATCATCGGCGCGACGTCGCAGCAGTACCCGCTCAAGATGGCCGAGATGGGCGTCGAGGCGATCTCCGAGTTCGCCAAGACCGACGCGAAGCCCGA
>DASXRF010000437.1:0-9130 GCA_036506755.1 Solirubrobacteraceae bacterium
GATGTGCGGCCTCGGCGACAACTGCGCGATCCGCGAGGGCAAGCCGTCCGCCGAGCGCCTGCGACAGGTCGCTGAGGTCGCTGCCGCTCGAGCCGCTCGACGAGGAGTCGCTGCCGGCCTCCGACAGCGGCCGGAGCACCAGGAAGATGCCGCCCGGATCGGAGTTGCCCGGCGTCAGGCTCGAGGCGTAGAGGTCGGTCGTCAGCCGCGACACCAGCGACGCGTCCGGTGAGCTCTCCACGCCGGTGACGGACGGCGTGCGGTGGGCCAGCGACGCGTGCAGCGGCCGCAGCAGCTGCGGGCTCAGGTCGTCGCGCTGGAAGAGCAGCGTCGCGCCCTTCTTGCCCGGCGCCGGCGGCAGGAAGACGACGACCTGGTCGACCGCGTCGATGTAGCGGAACGTGTACAGCGCGAGCTCGAGCGCCTCCCGGCGCAGCAGCAGCAGCCGCTTGGCCGACGGCTTGCCCTCGCGGATCGAGCAGTTCGACCCCAGGCCGCACATCCGGTAGATCAGCCCGTTGCCCTGCAGCAGGGAGATGTCGCCGCCCTGCTCGATCGGCTGCTCGAGCGCGATCTGCGCCGGGATGCCGAGGAAGGCGAGCGGCGCGGGCGTCACGAGCACGAGCTGGTGGCCGCTCGGCAGCCGGTACTCGCGCGCGACGTGGTCGGCGATCTGCGTGATCGGCGTCGTGCCCGCGGGGCGCCACGGCGACCAGCCCGCGGCCGGGTCGATCGTCTGCGGCTCTGGCCGCAAGGCGATTGCCACCGCCGCGGCGAGGGCGACCGCGCCGACGGCGAGCAGCGCGCCGAGCAGGAACTGGAAGCGTGGCGTGTGCTGCGTCTCGCGGGGGACGGCAGGGGCGGCCACGACGCCGGCGGGCTGGGGCACGTCCGGCACGAGCGCCATGTCGCCGGGCCCGAGCTCGGGGCGGTACTCCTCGTAGGCCTCGGCATCGATCGCGTCCAAGCGCTCGGGAAGCAGCGAGTCCGGGTCGACCTTCGGCTGCGTGCCCGCGGGGTCGGGCGGACGGTCGCGGGGGTCCGGGCGCTCGCTCATGGCGTCACCCGAGTGCGGGGGTCCCCGGTGCTCGGCATGCGGGCGGTGGGGCGCTGGCTTCCGGGGTCGCTCACAGCTTCGGCCAGATCGTCTCGTCGGTGATGTCGATGGCGGGCGCCTCGAGCGCGACGCGGTCGAGCAGCTCGACGACCTCGTCGCCGTGCAGCTCCTTGCGCTCGACGAGCGCGTCGGCGACACGCAGCGTCTGCTGGCGGTTGTGGCGCACCAGGCACAGCGCGGTGAGGTACGCCTGGCCGAGGATGCGCGCCGCCGCCTCCTTCTTCGCCCGGTCGCGCAGGATGCTGGCGACGACGTCCGTGCCGCTCATGCTCGAGAAGTCGGCGCGGTTGATGATCCGCAGCCCGATCCTCTCGAAGCGCTGCATGATCTCTTCCTCGGCCTCGTGCCGCTCCTCCTCGCTGTCGAAGCGCGCGCCGTTGAGGTCGATCGGCTCGGGGCCCATCGCGTACACGCCGACCATGAACGCCGCACGCCCGGTCGCGCTCTGCACGTCACCGCTCACGCCCGCTGAGTTCTCGCCATAGAAGACGTGCTCGGCGGCCATCGCCCCGAGCGTCCAGACCAGCTTGCCGACCTCCTCGTGGCGCCAGCTCGAGAAGCGCTCCTCCTTCTCGATCGCCTGGTGGTGACCGAGCGAGCCGCCGCGCTTGCGGATCGACAGCCGCGTCGAGAGCACGTCGTGCATGTAGACGTGCGACGCGACCGCGTGGCCGGCCTCGTGGATGGCGACCGCGCGCGTCTCCTCGGCGACGTACTCGATGCCCTGAGCCGTGCCCGACTCGATCGTCGTCATCGCCTCGACGATGTCGCCCCAGCCGAACTCGGACCGGCCGTCGGAGTGCGCGTAGGTCAGCGCCATCGAGCAGACCTGCTCGATCATGGCCGGGGAGTACCCGTTCGTGATGCGCGCGAGCTCGTCGCGGCGCTTGTCGCTGTCGAGGTCGGTCTCGTGGGCGACCTTGCCCAGGTACAGGTCGAAGATGTCCTTGCGGTCGTTGGCCGTCGGCGTGCGGAACCAGATGTGGCGGCCGAGGCGGCCCGGGCGGATCAGCGCGGGATCGAGGGCGTCGATCGGCACGTTGGTCGCGCCGATGAAGTACAGCTGCTCGCGGCGCGGGCTGGGCGGCGGCAGCCGCAGCGAGCGGCCGCGGATCTTCGACGGGATGACGTACATCGCGTCGAGGAACGTGTTGACGCGCTTGGTGAAGAGCTTGCGGAAGAACGGCGGGTTGTCCATGCCGTCCATCTGCACGAGTAGCTGGTTCAGCGCGAGCCCGCCGCCCATGCCGCCCATGCCGCCGGGGAAGATGAAGTCGGCGATCCGCTGGCCTGCGCGCTCGATGGCCGGCGGGTAGACCGCCCGCGGCGCCGGCGCGCGCAGCGCGAACATCCGGTCGCGCCACGAGCGCGTCTCGAGCACGAGGTCCTGCGACGATGTCAGCGCGCCCATCGGCCCCCAGAACGCGAGGTCCTCGAAGCGCTGGGGCGGGGGCAGGGGCGCCATCCCGCCGGCGAGGCCGCCGCTCAGCGCCTGGCGGCGCATGCCGACGGCGTCGATCTCGTCGATGAAGATCATGCACTGGCCGCCCCACTTCTTGGCCAGGCGCTTCGCGCGCCACATGAGCACGAGCACGGTGGCGACGTCCATGCCGATGAACGTCGCGGCGAAGCCCGAGCCGGGCATGGTCATGATCGGCGAGTTGAAGCTCGTGGCGATCGCCTTGGAGAGCATCGTCTTGCCGGTGCCCGGGGCGCCGATGAGCAGCAGGCCGCGCTCGGGCTTGCCGCCCGCCTTGCGGAAGTCGTCGCCCGACTGCCAGAGCGTGATGACGTGCTCGACGTCCTGCTTGGGCTCCTTCTGGCCGCGGACGTCCTCGAGGCGCACGCCCCAGTCGGCGTCGCCGGGCTCGTAGGCCTTCATCTGCATGACCCCGAAGGCCAGCAGCGGGGCGAACAGGATCAGGAAGTTGAACAGCAGGAACATCGGCAGCTGGAGCATCAGGAAGATCAGCTGCGGGCCGGCGCTGGCGAGCAGGTCGCGCAGCAGCGGCAACGTGCCGAACAGGCCGGTCGTCTGGCCGAAGATCCGCAGGATCAGGTTGAGCCCGACCAGCGCCAGGAAGGCGAACACGACCAGGAAGAAGGCGGTGCGGAACTTGCCGCGCCAGTACCAGCGGCGCCGGCGCGCGATCGCGTCCTCGTGGCGCTCGGCCTCGTCGGAGCCCCACAGGCTCGGGCGCGGTATGAGCCAGTGCGCGATGACGTCGATCAGCCCGCGGAAGGCGACGACGCCGAAGAACGTGGCGACGACCGCCCAGAGCAGGGGCCAGTCGTTGACCGTCAGGAACGTGAGCAGGAGCGCGGGGCTCGTCAGCACGGCGACGAACGTCGCGGCGCGCGACAGCCGCTTCCACTCGCGTGCGAGTGCGGCGTGCTCGGGGCGCATGCCCCGCCCGATGCTCGAGCTTTCCTCCACTACCTGATCAGCGTACTGCTGCCTCCCCAAGGGCTCCATAGCCCGCCGGTAGGACATCTGTCGGGTGAAACGCCACGGAACTTGAGCGCTCGGTGTAGGGTCGCCTCGATGCCCGCGCCGCCGGTCCAGATGGTCGGGCGGCGCTTGCTCGCCGCAGCGCTCACCGCGGTCGCGGCACTCGCGGTCCTCCCGGCGAGCGCCCCGGGCGCGCTGAAGTGGCGGTCGTGCGAGGGTGAGCAGGGCTTCGAGTGCGCGATCCTGCGCGTGCCGCTGGACCGCTCGGGCGCCGTGCCCGGGACGGTGCCGCTCCACATCACGCGCGAGCGCCGCCAGGTGCGCGGCGGGCGCGTGTACGTGTCGCTGCTGGGCGGCCCGGGACAGGGCGGCGTGGCGGCCGCGCCCTTCATCGCCGACTCGATGGCGCCCGCGCTCCTGCGCCACCGGCTCGTCGTCATCGACCAGCGCGGCACCGGCAACTCCGGCGTCCTGCGCTGCAGGCACCTGCAGCGCCTGCGGCTGCTCAACCCGGTGACGGCGACGCTCTCGGCGCAGTGCGCGACCGAGCTCGGCGAGCGCCGCCAGTTCTACGCCACCGCCGACAGCGTCGCCGACCTCGAGGACGTCCGCCAGGCGCTCGGCGTCGACAAGCTGGCTATCCAGGGCACGTCGTACGGCACCTACGTTGCCCAGCAGTACGCGCGCATGTACCCCGACCACGTCGAGAGCCTGGTGCTCGACTCGGTCGTCGGGCCCGAGGGCGTCGATCCCTTTCTGACCGAGTCGTGGGGCGCGACGCCGCGGATCCTGCGCGAGAACTGCGCCGACGACGCCTGCCGCGGCATCACCGAGGACCCGGTCGCCGACCTCCGCGCGCTCGCCGCCGCGCTCGACGCCAAGCGGCTGAAGGGCGTGGTCATCGACGGGAGCGGCCGCGGCCACCCCACGCAGCTCGGCGCCGTTGGGCTCGCGACCGTGCTGGTCGAGGGCGACCTGAACTCCCACCTGCGGGCCGCGATCCCCGGCGCGATCCGTGCGGGCGTGCAGGGGGACGCGGCGCCGCTGCTGCGCCTCATCCGGCCGGCCGTCGGGCCGGCGGTCGGCCTGCGCGACCTCAGCTGGGGCCTGTTCGCGGCGACGACCTGCGCCGACAACCGGCTGCCCTATCCGCTCGAGACGCCGATCCCCGACCGCCCGGCGAAGATCGCCGAGGCGCTGGCGGCGATCCCCGACGAGGAGCTCGGGCCGTTCAACCGCGGGCTGGTTGAGCGGATGAGCGCCGCCGAGCAGTGCCGGCTGTGGCCGCCCGGCCGCGCCGTCCTGCCGAGCTCCAATCCGCTGCCCGACGTCCCCGCGCTCATCCTCAACGGCCGGCTCGACCTGCGCACGCCGCTCGAGAACGCCCAGGCGGTCGCCGCGCAACTGCCGCACGCCACCCTCATCCCGGTGCCCGGCAACGGCCACGACGAGATCGACACCGACCTCAGCGGCTGTGTCGCCCGCGCGCTGTTCCGCTTCTTCACCAACCGCCGGATCGGCGAGGCGTGCATCCGCACGTCCAACGCCGTGCCGCCCGCGCCGCTGCCGCCGGCGACGTTCAAGGCGCTCGACCCCCATCGCGGAGCGCCCGGCGACCTCGGCCGCGTGCTGCGCGCCGCGGTCGAGACCGTCCTCGACGTGCGCGAGTCGTTCTACATGACCGCCGACGCCGGGCTGCAGGCGACCCGGGGCGGCGGGCTGCGCGCCGGCACGTGGCGCACCCAGGGCCAGACGGGCTTCGTGCTGCGAGGCGTGGCCTGGGCTCCGGAGGTCAAGGTCACGGGCCGCGTCACCTCGCGGCTCGGGCGCTTCGACGGGACGGTGCGCGTCCGCGCCCCCGAGGGGCTGAGCGGGCATCTGCGCTTCGTGCGCGGCCACGGCGTCACCGGCGTGCTCGGCGGCCGGCGCGTGCATCTGCCGGCGCGCGCCGTGCGCGGGGCGGTCGAGCCGGCGCTCGTGCACGTGCTCGGCTGACGCTTGAAACCGCGCAGCGAGCGCGGGGTAACACGGCGCTCGCGGTCGGCGCCCCGCTCGGCTTCCACCTGGCGGGCCTCGGCGTCACCGTGCTGGACGTCGCGGCGCTCGGCGCGGTGGGGCTGATGCTCGGCGGCCTCGCCGTCCGTGCGGCGCGCAACCTCCGCGTGCTCGCGGCGCGCGAGCCGTCGACGTATCACCCCGCCTGATCGCGCCCATTCCAGATCCTCGTGGCTGCCGGGGCGGCGCCGTGCGACGCTGCCCCGATGCGCCTGTGGGTCGCGCTGGGCACCATCTACGTCGTCTGGGGCTCGACGTACCTCGCCATCCGCGTGATGGTCGAGACCGTCCCGCCCCTGCTCGGCTCGGGCGTGCGCTTCCTGGTCGCCGGCGCGATCTTCGCCGCGGTCCTCGCCGCGCGGCGGGGCGCCGGGGCGCTGCGCGTCACGCGCCGCGAGCTCGCCGCGTGCACGGCCGTCGGCGCCGCGCTGCTCCTCGGCGGCAACGGGCTCGTCGCCGTGGCCGAGCAGGACGTGCCCTCGGGCCTGGCGGCGCTCGTCGTCGCGTCGGTGCCGCTCTGGGTGGTCGTCTTCCGCCGGGCGAGCGGCGAGTCCATCGGGGCGGCGACAGCGCTGTCGGTCGTCGCCGGCTTTGTCGGCGTGGCCATCCTGCTGGCGCCGGGCGAGCGTCCCGGCGGCGCGCCCGTGGGCGGCGTCCTGGTCGTCGTGGCCGCCGCGTTCTGCTGGGCCTCGGGCACGTTCGCCTCCGCGCGCCTGCCGCTGCCGCGCGATCCGCTGCGCTCGACCACCGTGCAGATGCTGTGCGGCGGCGCCCTGATGTCGGCGGTCAGCCTGATCGCAGGGGAGGGCGCCGACGTCCGCTGGTCGCAGATCTCGGCCGACTCGCTCCTGGCCTTCGCCTACCTCGTGCTCGCCGGCTCGCTGGCCGCGTTCACCGCATACGTGTGGCTGCTGCGCAACGCGCCCGTCTCGCAGGTGGCGACCTACGCCTATGTCAACCCGGTGATCGCGATCGCGCTCGGCGCAGTGATCCTCGGGGAGCAGCTGACGCCGCTCGTCCTCGCCGGCGCCGGGGTCATCGTCGCCTCGGTCGCAGTGACCGTCAGGCACGCGCGGGCGCCCGCGCCGCGCCGGCCGGCGACCGCGTCGGCCTGAGCCTGGATCTGGATCCAGGCTGAGGTTGGACCGCGGGCCAAACGCGCCCGCCCAAACCTTGGCCCGCGGGCCAAGGATTCACCGCGGGGTCCAGAGGACGCTGCCGTTACTTGGCCCGCCGGTCCAATCGAAGAGGGGAGCACCTGTGAAGGTCACCGACGTCGCGAGCGCCGTCGACACCGTCTGGGTGATCGTCGCCGCCGTCTTCGTGATGTTCATGCAGGCCGGCTTCATGTTCCTGGAGATCGGCTTCTCGCGGATGAAGAACGTGGGCACGGTCGTCCCAAAGGTGCTGGCCAACTTCTCGATCTGCGCGCTGTGCTACTGGGCGGTGGGCTTCGCGCTGGCCTTCGGCGGCGCGGGCTGGTTCGCCGGCACCCACGGCACGTTCCTGGGGACGAGCAACGGCGACCTGTTCCCGGCCATGGCGGCCTCCGACGCCGTCGTGCCGGCCAAGTTCTTCTTCCAGTTCGTCTTCTGCGCCGTCTCGCTGGCCATCGTCTGGGGGACGACGCTCGAGCGGATCAAGTTCGGCGCCTACCTCATCTACGCCGTGATCTTCTCGACGCTGATCTACCCGATCGTGTCGCACTGGATCTTCGGCGGCGGCTGGCTGGCGGCCAACATCGGCATGCAGGACTTCGCCGGGTCGACCGTCGTGCACCTGATCGGCGCGACCGGCGCGCTCGCCGCGCTGCTGCTGCTCGGCCCGCGCCAGGGCAAGTACGGGCCCGACGGCAAGCCCAACGTCATCCCCGGGCACTCGATGCCGCTCGTCGGGCTCGCTGTGATGATCCTGTGGTTCGGCTGGTTCGGCTTCAACCCAGGCTCGACGCTGGCGGCGATCGGCGGGCGCTTCGCCGAGGTGGTGGTGGTGACCAACCTCGCCGCCGCGGCCGGCGTGATCGGCGCGATGGCGACGATCTACGCGATCACGCGCAGCTTCGACATCGGCATGACCGGCAACGGCGCGATCGCGGCGCTCGTCGCGATCACCGCGCCGTCCGGCTACGTCGAGTTCTGGGCGGCGCCGATCATCGGCGTCGTCGCCGGGGTGATCGTCGTGCTCTGCGTGATCGCCATCGACCGCGTCCTCGACGACCCGGTCGGCGCGCTGTCGGCCCACGGCGTCGCCGGCATCTGGGGGACGCTGTCGTGCGGGCTGTTCACCTCGCCGCGCCTGGCCGAGCTCAACGGCATCGGCAAGCCCGGGCTCGTCTACACCGGCTCGGTCCACCAGCTCGGGGCGCAGGGGCTCGGCATCGCGGCCGCCTTCGTCTCGGTGTTCTGCGTCTCGTACGTCGTGTTCTTCGTCATCAAGGCGCTCTACGGCCTGCGTGTGCACGCCGACGAGGAGCGCTACGGCCTGGACATCGTCGAGCACGGCATGTGGGGCTACCCGGAGCAGTTCATGCCGGTACCCGGCTCGGAGTACCACCCGCCGGCGCCGCCCGCGCGTCGGCCGATCCCGCGACCGGCGCCGATCGGCCTGGCGGCGGGCGACGGAGGCTCGCGATGAAGAAGATCGAGGCGATCATCCGCGCCGAGCGCCTGCAGGCGGTCCAGGACGCCCTCGACGAGCTCGGCGTGTCCGGGCTGACGGTCACCGAGGTGATGGGCTGCGGGCGCCAGAAGGGCTACACGGAGCAGTACCGCGGCTCGCGCGTCAACATCTCGCTCCTGCCCAAGCTCAAGGTCGAGTCGGTCGTGCCCTCCGACGTCGTCGACAAGACCGTCGACGCGATCATCGCCGCCGCCTACACGGGCGAGACCGGCGACGGCCGCGTCTTCGTGTGGGACGTCGAGCAGGCGGTGCGCATCCGCACCGGCGAGCGCGGCGAGGAGACGGTGCGCCATGGGACGCCGGCCGGCTGGGGGTACTGACCGGGTGTCATTGTGGTCCCGCGTGCGACGCGTGATGACCGAGGACGGGCGGCCCGACCCCGTGCGGATCGACCTCGAGCGCGCCCCCGACGGCGCCTACTCGTTCCGGCTCGGCGTGCGCGCGGGCTTCGGCGGGCAGGAGGTCGCGCGCATCCCGATCGAGCGGCGCATCAACCCCGAGCCCCATCCGATCCTCAAGGAGATCCACTTCTGCGAGGTCGGCGGGCGGGCGCTCCAGGCGGCCAACGTCTACGCCCTGCGCGAGAAGGTCGCCGCCCAGCTCGAGGCGATGGCGCCCGGGCGCTCGCTGCCGCTGTGCTACTTCCGCGCTCCCGCGATGGACTACGAGCTGCCGGTCTACGAGGACGGCGGCAAGCTCAAGTCGCCGGTCATCGGTGGGCCGCGCATCCGCGCGAGCGACCTGGCCGGCATCCGCCGCCACGTCTGCCGCTACCTGGTCAGCGCCGGCTACGTGCGCGAGCCCGAGGAGGTCATCGTCGGCGTCCT
>DASXRF010000438.1:0-3692 GCA_036506755.1 Solirubrobacteraceae bacterium
GCTCGTCGGCGCTGACGCCGGTCAGCGGGTCCTGGCCGGGCACGCCGCCGCTGTCGCCGAAGCCGCCGAACTCGCCGCCGGGCGCACCGCCGCCGCCATTGCCGGCGCCGCCGGTGCCGCCGCCGCCCCCGCGCGAGCCGCCGCCCGCGGCGCCGGCGCCGTTGAACGCGGCGCGCCGGATGACGTCGCGGCAGTTGGTGTACTCGTCGACGTCGGACGGGATCGAGCCCAGCGCGTCGCGCAGGTCGCGCTGCGAGTAGTGGCCCTGCAGGCGCCCGTCGTCCGTGCAGTCGCGGATCACCGCGGATCCGCTGGCCAGCGCGGCCGCGGCGGGCAGCAGGGCGAACGTGAGCGTGAGCGTGGCGAGCAGTCGTCGCATGAACGGGTCAGGACGGGCGCAAAGCGGCGCCGACGGTCGCGAGGGCGGCGAGGACGCCGGCCGCCCAAGGCTCCCAAGTGTAGGCGGCGGTTCTCAGACGGTAGTCACAACGCGCGCTCAACCCGGGAAGTTGCGGTCGTGGGTGCGGCGCGTATACGGTCCACCAGGAGGCGCCGAGACGACGAGAGGAGCTGCCGCAATGGCGAGCACCGTCGTGCGAGAGCCCGGCGAGGGCACGGCCTACTGGATGCTGGGCGGCCTCTACGAGGTCAAGGTGGCGAGCGCCGAATCCGGCGGCGCGCTGACGATCATGGAGATGACGATGCCGGCCGGGATGGGCCCGCCGCCGCACACCCACCCGGGAGGCGAGTCGGTCTACGTCCTCGAGGGCCGGATCCGCTACCACATCGCGGACGAGACGTTCGACGGCCGTGCGGGATCGGCGTTCCACATCCCCGAGGGGACGCTTGAGAACTTCGAGCCGGTCGAGCAGACCCGCCTGCTGGTCGTCTACACCCCGGGCGGCATCGACCAGTTCTTCGCCGAGGCCGGCGAGCCGGCGCAGCGCCGGGAGCTCCCGCCCCCGCCGAGCGGCCCGCCCGACATCGAGCGCCTCGTGGCGATCGGGCAGAAGCACGGGATGGACATCAGGCCGCCGGCGGCGGTCTGATTCGGCGCCCGGGTCGTGGCGCTCAGCTCCTGAGCGTCACGACCCAGCGGGCGAGCTCGTTGCTGACCTGGGTGACCTTGCCCTGCCCCTGCATGCCCGCGTAGGCACCGGTGCCGCCCATGAAGGCGATGCCCTGCGGCTTCTTGTCCGAGAAGTCGAAGCTGTCGGACCCGCCGAAGCTGCCGCCGGCGAAGAAGAACGTCGCGGTGCACTGGGCGACCGGCGGGGTGATCACGATGCAGAACCCCTGGTCCGTCCCGACCTTCTTGGTGCCGCGCATGAGGGTCCCCCGGAAGAGGACCGTGTCGCCCGCCTCCGGGTCCTGACCCGTGTCGGCGGGGGGATTGTCGATGACGTTGAAGAGCGTCGTCTTCTCGTCGAAGCGCAGCGTCCTCGTGCGCTTCTCGGCGCCGCCGGCGGTGACGACGGCGGCGGCGAAGACGGCGATCGCGCAGACGGCCGCGGGGAGCAGGAGGCGATGCATGGTTCCCTCCATCGATAGGTGTCGCCTGCACCGTTCATAGCCGCGCGCGAGCGCCCGCGTCAACTCGCGGATGCGCCCACGTCCGCGAGCGCGGCGGAGACGCCCGCCGCCCAGGCGTGCGGGGTGAAGGGCGCGACGTCGCGGCGCGCGTTGGCGGCGAGCTGGTCGCGCCAGTCCGGGTCGTCGCGCAGGCGGGTCAACGCGGCGGCCAGCGCGGCCGGATCCTCGGCGGGCACGACGAGCCCGTTGCGCTCGTGGCGCACGAGGCCGCCGGCGGCCGCGCCGACCTCGGTCGTGGCGACGACCGGCAGGCCCTGGTGCATCGCCTCGTTGGCGACGAGGCCCCACGGCTCGCGGAACGTCGGCGTGCGCCGCGACGGGATGACGAGCACGTCCGAGCCGGCGAGCGCGTTGCGCACCTCGGCGGGCGGCTGCCCGCTGACCACCGCGAGCTCGACGCGGGCGATCCGCGCCGCCTCGCGAGCGACGTCGAGGCCCTTCTCGCGGTCGTCGCGGCCGACGAAGACCGCCTGGAAGTCCGCGCGCCGGCGCGGCGCCTCGGCCGGCCGCGACCAGAACTCCGGGTCGACCGCCTGCGGGGCGACGTGGATGCGCCGCGCGCCGAGGCGCCGCACGTAGGCCGCGACGTGGAGCCCGTAGGCGATCACCGCGTCGGCGTGCGCGTAGAGGTGGCGCGTCGGCAGGTACGAGGCGGCGTGGGCGAGCGAGCGCGGGTGCGCCCACAGCGAAGCCCACAGCAGGAACGGGACCCGCGCGCGCCGCGCGCCCGCGTAGGCGGCGGGCAGCGCGACGCGCCCGCCGGTGCCGCAGATCACCGCGCGGTAGCGCCCGCTCGCCGCGAGGCCGTACACGTCGCGCTGGGGAAGGGGTCTGACCCCTATTTTGGTTAATGACACATCCGGGGCGCCGTGGCGCAGCCGCCCGCCGAACAGCGCGAGCTCGAGCCCCTCGCGCTCGTCGAGCGCCGCGAACGCCGGCAGCCGGTCGGGCGGCGCGTGGCTCGTGACCAGCAGGACCGGCTTCAGCGCAGCGCCTCCTCGTAGGCGGCGACCGTCTCGCGCCCGCAGCGCTCCCACGTGAAGCGTTCGAGCACGGTGCGCCGGGCGCGCGCGCCGACGTCGCGCCGCCAGGCGGGGTCGTCGAGCAGGTCGCGCAGCGTGCCCGCGAGCGCCTCGACGTCCCCGGGCGCTACGCACAGCAGCCCATCGCCGATCTCCTGCGGGCCGGGCTCGCCCGCGGCGCCGATCGCCGGCATGCCCGCCGCCATCGCCTCGACGTAGGCGACGCCGAAGGCCTCGTCGACGCTCGGCATCGCCAGGACCGCGCAGCGCCGGGCGACGGCGAGCGCGCGGTCGTGCGGCAGCTGGCCGAGGAAGCGCGCGTCGACGCCGAGCTCGCGGGCGAGCGCCTCGAGCGCCGGGCGCTCCGGCCCGTCGCCGATGACGACGTAGCGCACGTCGCGCAGCGTCGCGAGCGCGCGCAGGACGTCAGCGTGGCGCTTGCGGGCGACGAGGTGGCCGACGCTGACCACCGAGCGCGCGTCGTCGGGCTCGGCCGCCGCGGGCGGGAGGTCGGTCCCCAGGTGCACGACGCGCGTGCGCGGCGCGCCGTGGCGCTCGGCCAGCGCGGCGATCCCGGCGGAGTTGGCCAGCGTCAGGCGCGCGGCCCCCAGCGTCGCGCGGACGGCGCGCTCGCCGCCGGCGGCGCGGGGGGCGGTGAACAGGACGTCGCCGCCGTGGACCGAGACGACGAGCGGGACGGGCAGGCGCGAGCGGCGCGCGGCGTCGCCGGCGGGGACCGCGTTGTGCGCGTGCACGAGGTCGGGGCGCGGCCCGCGCCGCAGGGCGAGCGCGAGCGCGGGCGCCGCCCACGCGCCCCAGCGCGCGTACGCGCGGGCGCGCGGGGGAGAGACGAACGGCACGTAGCGCACCTCCAGCCCGTCACGCTCCTGCGTGCGCGGCTCGCGCAGCCGCGCGCCCAGCTCGCGCCGCCACGAGCCGTCGCGCACGCTCGCCTCCGGCGGCACAGGCGGTGCAGGACGACGACGCGCACCTCGGCCCCCGCGTCGCGCGCGGCGAGCGCCTGCCGGTGGGCCCAGACGCCGAGGACCGGATCGCGATCGCTCGGATAGAACTCGG
>DASXRF010000439.1:0-6640 GCA_036506755.1 Solirubrobacteraceae bacterium
CGCGCGCAGGTCCGGTAGCGGCGCGTCTGGACGACGCGCCGGCCGCCCCGGGTCCGCCCCACGATCCGCACCGTGACCGTGACCTTGCGCACTAGCGCGAGAACGCGACGTCGTGGCCGTCGGCGTCCGCTGCCGCGCGCACCGCGCGCCGGCCCGTGGTCAGCTCGGCGAGCTCGTCCGGCCGAAAGCCCTCGAGCCGCGACCACAGCCCGACGTAGGGCGCCTTGGGCGCCTGGGCCTGCAGGCCGACGAGGTGCTCGATCGCCGCGGCCGCGCTCATCCGCGCCCGCTCGAGCAGCAGCTGGCGCGCCAGCGTGGCGCGGTTCAGCGCGCGCGGGCCGAGCACGTCCATGGCGTCGCAGGATCGCAGCGCGCTACGACGCGTGCCGGACCTTGACGCGGAACGTCGCCGTGCCCCGGGCGACCTGGTAGCGGACGACGACGGTCCGTCCGCAGCGCGGCCGGTAGGACCAGTACCGCCAGTGCGTCGTCGCCGTGACGCGCAGCCGCATGAGCACCTTGCCGCCGGGCGTCTCGATCGAGATCCGCGCCCAGCGCGGTCCGCCGCTGAACTGCTGATACCAGACGCCCACGCGCAGGGAGTGCCCGCAGCGGATCGAGTGGCCGGGATCGTTGACGAGGACGTCGGCCGACGCGGTCGCGGCGAGCGCGAGGCTCAGCGAGGCGACCGCGGCGGCGATGGGGAGCTTGGCCATGGCGCACAGCCTCCCTATTGAAAGGCGGCGCGCCTAGTCACCCTTGGTGTCGCTCTCCCGTCACCTCGCGCCTGGACGGCCCGCGCTGGTCCTCCCGGCGCCTGCGCAGTAGGCTCCGCGGCTCCCGGTCCGGCACCGAACGGAGCGATGGCGATGACGGCCACTGATGGCCACGTACTGGACCTGCGGGCGCGCCCGGACGTCGACGCCGACGAGCTCGAGGACGTCAGGCGGCATCTCGTCGACTTCCTCGGCGAGTGGCTCGTCGCCAGTGCCGTCCTCGACGACCAGGTCCTGCGCCTCCACGTGGCGACGGCGAGCCGGATCACGGCGCTGGCTGCCATTCGCGCCGGCGTGGGTGCCCTCGGATGCGAGGACCTGTTCCTCGTCGAGGCGCACGGGCTGCACGCGAGCCGCTCTCGCCTCTGAACCGCGCCGCTACAGCGACCTGGCCGCTGGTCTCGTGACCGTGCCCACGAACGTCCTCGCCGCGCGCCTGAAGCAGCTCGAGTCCGACGGCCTGGTGCGCCGCACGCGGCTGGCGCCCCCTGATCGACGCCGTCTACCCCTTCGACGCCGCCGCGGAGGCCCACCGCCGCCTCGCCGACCGGCGCAACGTCGGCAAGGTCGTGCTCGTGTCCGGCTCCGGAAGTTTCGAGGCGGGCTCGAGCTCGACGACGACGCGGCACGGGCGCTTGGCGAGCAGGTAGGAGATCGTCGGCCCCAGCGATTGCTCCGACGAGGGAGCGTTGACCGCGTTGACGTAGATGACGTCGGCGTGCAGCCGGCGGGCCTCGTCGACGAGCGCCTTGCCGGGGTTGCGCGTGCGGATGAGGCCGATGCGGACGTCCACCCCGGCGCGGCGGCCGGTCAGGCGCGCGGCCTCGAGGACCGATCGCCCGAGCTGCTCCTCTTCGTCGAGCCCGGCCTCGAGCGAGAGCTGGGGCGGCACCTGCAGGACGTAGACGGCGTCGACCCTGGCGTCGGGACCGACGAGCCGCGCCGCGGAACGCAGCGCGCGCGCGCTGACGTCGGTGCCGAAGACCGGTACCAGCGCGCTCGCGTATTCGAGCTCCTGGAACTCGACGAGCCGCACGGGCCGGCCGATGCGCGCGCGCTCGCGCGGGTCCAGTCCGATGCGGCGGCGGTAGAAGACGTAGCCCGCGAGCCCGACGAGCATCCACGGGACGCCGACGGTCCGCGCCTCGCCGTGCAGGACGACGACCGAGATCCACGCCGCGAACGTGCCCAGCCCGCCGAGGACGGCGGTCAGCGGAATGTCGTACCCGCGCATCCGCACGTTCCACGGCATCCGGTAGGGCCGCTCGCGGTCGGGCTCCTTGACGCGCAACCCGACGACGGCGACGTGCGCCATCGTGAACGAGAGCATCGCGCCGAACGAGTAGAGGTTGCCCAGCAGCGTCGTCTGGCCCGGCAGCAGCAGCAGCGCGGCGAGGAAGCTGAAGAAGGCGATGGTGAACCACGGCGTCCGGTGGCGCGGGTGCAGGCGCGCGAAGAGCTCGGGCAGCTGGCGGTGCTCGGCCAGCGACCACGACAGGCGGCTGATCCCGATCAGCCCGGCGTTGGTGGCGATGAAGAGGATCGTCGCGGCGAGCACGCCGACGTAGGCGCGCACGGCCGACTGCAAGGCGCCGCTGAAGCCGAAGGCCGAGACGACGCCGAGCACCGGATCGTTCGCGTACTTGTCACCCAGCGCCGTGGCGCCGTCGTGGACGGGGAGCGCGGACAGCGCGACGACCGACATGCCGGCGTAGACGCCGAGCACGGCGAACAGCACGAGGTTCACGGACTTCGGGACGTCGCGCCCGGGGTCCTTGGCCTCCTCGGCCATGTTCGAGACCGTCTCGATGCCGGTGTAGGCGACCATCGCCACGGACAGCGCGAAGATCAGCTGCGACCACGACGGCGCGCTGCCCAGGTGCACCTGGTTGACGAGCAGCGCCGGGTCGAGCACCAGCACGACGCCCACGACCACGAGCAGGATCTGCGTGGCCAGGTCGACGACGGCGAGGACGAGGTTGAGCTTTGCCGACTCGCCCAGCCCGCGCACGTTGAGCGCGGCGAGCAGCGCGATCACCGCGATGCCGCCGATGATGTCGCCGGGGTTGTGGTTGAGCGCCGGCCAGAACGCGCCGAGATAGTGCGGCACGAAGAACGCGCTGATCGCGACCGTGATGATGTAGTCGAGCGTCAGCGCCCAGCCGGCGAAGAACGAGGCGAGCTCGTTGAACGCGTGGCGGGCGAACGAGCTCGAGCCGCCCGCCTCCGGGAACATCGACGCGCCCTCGGCATACGTCTTGGCCGTGAGCGCGAAGAGCCCGCCGGCCAGCATGAAGACGACCGGGGTGAGCCCGAGCGCGTGGGCGGCGACCAGGCCGAGCGCGTAGTAGATCGACGAGCCGACGTTGCCGTACGCCGTCGCGAACAGGCCCGGCACGCCGACCGAGCGGCGCAGGCCGTACTGCTGCAGGCGCGCCATGCCTCGATGGTCGGACCGCCGCTCTCAAGGCCGCGTAGAGATTCGCCCGAACGGCGTTGAGATTTCGTAAAGGGCCGCGTCAGGCGACGAGCCGATAACCGACGCCCGGCTCGGTGATCAGCAGCCGGGGCGAGGCGGGATCGTCTTCGAGCTTGCCGCGGATGTGGGCGACGTGGACGCGCAGGAGCTGCGTCTCGCGCTCGTAGGCCGGGCCCCACACCTCGGTGAGCAGCTGGCGATGGGTGAGCAGCTTGCCGCGATGGAGGCTGAGCACGCGCACGAGGTCGAACTCGATCGGCGTCAGGTGCACCTCGTGGCCGGCCTTGGTCACCCGGCGCAGCCCGAGGTCGATGCGCACGTCGCCGGCCTCGATCACCGGATCGCCCGTGCCCTCGCCGGCTCGGCGCAGCAGCGCGCGAAGCCGGGCGGACAGCTCGCCGGCGGCGAACGGCTTGGTGACGTAGTCGTCGGCGCCCTCGTCGAGCGCGCGGATCTTCTGGCGCTCGTCGCCCAGAGCGCTGAGCACCAGCACCGGCAGCGCGCTGTAGCGGCGCAGCTCGCGCAGGACGTCGACGCCGGTGCCGTCGGGCAGGACGAGGTCCAGGACCATCACGTCGGGCGGGCGGACGGCGAGCGCGTCGAGCGCCTCGGCCACGGTGCCGGCGGTGTCGACGCGAAACCCCGCGTTGCGCAGGACGACGCGCACGCCGCGCACGATCTGCGGCTCGTCGTCGACCACGAGTACCCGCGAGCCCTCGCTCATCGCCCCTCCACCGCCGCGACGGGCTCCAGCCGCAGGCTCACGGCGAACGAGGTCTCGCCCGGCGTCGCCGACTGCAGGACGACGCGCCCCCCGTTCGCCTCGACCAGGCCACGGGCGATGGCGAGCCCCAGCCCCGCGCCGGTCGACGCGGAGCGCCCGCGGAAGAACGGCTCGAAGACGTGCGCGCGCTGGGGCGCCGGGACGCCGGGGCCGCGGTCGATGACGCGAACCGTCACGCGCCCGCCCCCGACGCCGCCCCGCACGACGACCGGCGCGCCGGGCGGCGAGAACTTCACGGCGTTGCCGAGCAGGTTGACGAAGACGCGCTCGAGCTGCGCGGCGTCGGCGCGCACGAGCGGAAGATCGGCGGGCAGCACCATCTCGATCGGATGGCGTCCCCGCGAGCGAACGACCTGCTCGCTGGCGCGCGCGACCACCTCGCGCAGATCGACCCAGTCGCGCTGCGGATCGACCGCGCCCGCCTCGATGCGCGACAGGTCGAGCAGGTCGTCGACGAGGCGCGCCAGGCGCTGGCCTTCGACCTGGACGACCTCGGCGAGGTCGGCTCGGTCCTGGGGATCGGTGTCCGGGTTCAGCAGCCCGTCGGCCGCCGCGGCGATCGCCGTCAGCGGCGAACGCAGGTCGTGCGAGATCGCGTGCAGGACCGCGGTCTTGGCGACGTCCGCGCGGCGGGTGGCCTCCGCCTCGGCCGCCTGGTCGGCCACGCGCTCGCGCTCGAGCGCGACGTCGATGAGCCGGCCCAGCGGCTCGGCGATCCGCGCCGGATCGTCGCCGCCCTCGACGCCCAGCCACGCCGACCGATCGCGCATCGGCAGGCGCACCGTGCGCCAGCCCGGGCCGCCGGCGGGGGCGGCGCTCAGGGAGACGGTCGCGTCGCTTGCTCCGAGCGCCTCGGCGACCCGCTCGGCGATCCAGCCAAGCTGTGCGGCGACCGTGGCGTCGGCGAGCAGCCCGCGCGCCACTGCGGCGAGCATCCCCGCCTCGCGCTCGCGCGCCGCCGCCTGCCGCGCCCGCGCGTCGGCCTCGCGCGCGCGCTCGCGCGAGAACGCTGCCAGCCGCCCGACGACCACAGCGACGATGAGATACACGCCGAGCGCGACGACGTTCTCGCTCTCGGCGATCGTCAGCCGGTAGCGCGGCTCGAAGAAGAGGAAGTTGAGCGCCAGCACGCTGAGCACGGCGGCCGCCAGCGCCGCGACCTGTCCCCGGCGCATCGCGAGCGCCAGCACGGCCAGCAGCGGCACGACGCTCAGGCCGGTGATCGGCGCGAGCTCGTCGAGCAGCGCGATGAGTCCCATCGCGGCGGCGACGCCGACGACCACCTCGGCGGCGCCGCGCACCAGGCCGGCGAGAGAGACGGATCCGAGCCTCATGGACCGATCCTAGGTAGCGTCTCGCCAGCGAGAGCAGTCTGGGAACGGAGACCGTGGCGGAACGCGCTGGCTTGAGGCTTGCCGGAAGTCTTCTCGTCGGAGGCTTCGTCGCAAATCTCATCGCGACGCACGTTCACCCCGCCGGCCACGAGGACGACTTCCCGGTCATCTTCGCGAAGTACGCCGACAGCGATGCCTGGGTCGCCGTCCACTTGGTTCAGTTCGCCGCCGTGCTGGTTGTGCTGGGCGGATTCTTGGCGCTCCATCGGGTTCTCCGCTTGCGCCGGGAGGCTCCCGTGCTCGCGCTTTGTGCCCTGGGGTGCACGGTCGCCACGGCCGCCGTCTGGGCCGCCCTGCAGGGGATCGACGGCGTGGCCCTCAAGCAGGCGGTGGACGCCTGGGCCAACGCGTCCGGGGCCGAGAAGGCCATGAGGTTCGCCGACGCGTCGACCGTCCGCTGGGCCGAGTGGGGGCTCAACAGCTACTTCCGCCTGCTGCTCGGGCTCACGGTCGTGCTCTTCGGTCTGGCGATCGCGCGCACGGCACTCGTCGCTCCGTGGCTCGGTTGGGCCGGACTCCTCGGCGGCTTGCTCTACATGGCCAGCGGCGTGGCGGTCGGGTACGCGGGCTTCGAGAGCGACTTCGAGAGCGCGGTCGGCGCGGGCGCGCAGCTGCTCTTCGTGGTGCTCGTCGTCGGAGTCCTGGTCTCCGGCGTGCGGTCAGCGGCGTAGGCCGATCGGCGCCACGCAGGCGCGCACGTACGCGCGCACCGCGTCCTCGTCGTCGAGCGCCACCACCGAGCGGGGCAGCAGCAGGAACGACACGAAGACCCGCGTGATCGTCTCGGCCGCCGCGTCGATGTCGGGGTGCTCGACTCCGGCGGCGCGCAGGCCGCCGGCCACGAAGTCTCGGCCCATCCGGAGCAGCTGGCCGTCCTCGGCCTCCAGGTACTGCACGATCGCCTCGGGCTCGGACTCGATCGCGCGGCGGGCGACGGGGTGCGCGTGCATGAAGCGCAGGCCGGCGACGAACGCCTCAGCGAGGCGCTCCTCGAAGGTCTCCGATGACGCTGTCGCCGCGGTGATGGCGGCGATGAAGCGCCGTGTCTCGCGGACGGCCATGGCCTCGATCAGCTGCTCGCGCCGGCCGAAGCGCCGGTAGACCGTCACGCGGGTGGTTCCCGCGCGCCGCGCGACGTCGTCGATCGCCAGGCGCCGCAGCCCCGTCACCGCGGCCTCGCGCACGGTGGCATCGAGGATGCGGGCGG
>DASXRF010000440.1:0-14831 GCA_036506755.1 Solirubrobacteraceae bacterium
AGAAGCCGACGCCGCCGGCGAAGCTCTGCGGCGTGGCGTCCGTCGCGTTCCACGCGTTGGGCACCGAGACGCGGCTCCAGCCGTCGGTCGACGCGTTGCGCTGCCAGCCCTGCTTGACGCCCTGGTCGGCCGCGTCGAAGCGGAACAGCCACGTCCCGCCCAGCAGGTAGCGATCGGTCGCCCCGGACTTGTAGAGCGCGCCCGGGCGCGGCGTCTCGGCCGGGTAGTCGGGGGCCGGGGCGACGGGCGCGGGGGTCGTCGCGGGCTGCTCGACCGGGCCGGTCGGCGGGGTCGACTGGCCGGGCGCCGCCGGCGCGAGGACGGCGAGCGCGACGGCGGCGAGGATCAGCGGGCGAAGGACTGGCATGACCGGTGGCTCAACACGACGGCGGCGGGCAAGTTGCGCCATCGAAGCGGGGCAGGGTACCGCCGCGGACAGTCAGCAACCGGCGGTACGCGGGATCGGACCGCTGAGGCCGAGCAGGCGAACCGTGAGCCCGCCCAATGCACTGCCTGAGCGTCGGACGCGCACGCACTGGACGACGGTCAGCGTGTCGGGCGTCTTCCACACGACCCGCGTCACGCCGGTGCGCGAGCGCAGCGCGTGGCTGGTCGCCGACTCGTAGGCGACGATCTGGACGGGGCCGCCGCGCCGCAGTCGCCGCGCGTTCGCCCGCGCCCGCGCGGCGCACGCCGCGGCGCACGCGTCGAGCTCGCGCAGCATGGCGCGCGCGTCGCCCCGCGCCTGCGCCTGCAGCAGCCGCGTGACCTTGGCGCGCTCGGCGTTGTCGGTGGTCAGCCAGCGGGCGACCAGCGCGCTCGCGGCGAGGAAGGCGAGGACGGAGAGGGCGATCACGACGGCACGCATGAGGCGCCGCGAGCGTAGGCCGCGCGAGGGCGGGGGTCCCCGGCACCGGGCGGCGCGGGCCCCCGCGACGCGTCTGCCGGGGTCGGGCCGCCGCGACCCTCCGCCGGGGTCAGGCGGCCGGCAGCTCGTCCTCGCCGCTGAGCTCGAGGAAGCGCTCGACCGAGAGCTCCTGGTGCTCGATGCGGGCGGCGAGCCCGCGGGCGTGATCGGCGGCGCGCTCGAGGAAGTCCTCGAGGCAGCGCGCGGGGTCGTCGGGCAGCGGATAGACGTGCGCGATGTCCTGCTGGGCGCAGGCGATGCCCAGCGGCGGGCGGCCCTCGGCCAGCGGGCGCGCGCCGCAGACCGGCGTGACCGTGATCCGGCGCTCGGGGGCGACGAGCGCAACGGGCATCAGGCGGTGGGCCGGCAGGCGCAGGCGAATGTCGATGGAGCGGTCGACGCCCACGTTGCCGTCGGCGAGCTCGGCCAGCGGCTCGCGCCAGACGGCGAGCACCGTGTCGGCCGCGACAAGCGCGTCGCGCAGCGCGCGCGCCTGCTCGGCGTAGAGCTCCTCGGCCTCCTCGCGGTCGCCCGCCTCGGCGAGGTCGAGGTCGCAGGGGACGCGCAGGAGCTCGTCGGCACGCACCGCAGAGCCCGCCCCGCGGCCGCCGTGGGTGACGTAGGTCTGGATCGTGCCGAGGTCGCGGCGCCCGTGGAAGATCACCGTCAGCGCCTCGGCGAGCGAGAGGCCGCCGACCTTGAGGGCGACCGCCGCGGATGCCCCCGCGTCGAGAAGGGCGCGGGCGAGGAGCTCGTCGGACCGATCGTCGTCCTGGTGCATCGCGTGGAATCGTTCCCCGGACGGGTACCCATTTTAATCGGCCGGCGGTCCAACATCCTGGAGTCCAACCTCGCCATGAAGCTCATCTACAAGCCGTTCGGAATCGTCATCGGAATCCTCGCCGGCCTGCTGTCGAAGCGGCTCTTCGAGTTCATCTGGTCGAAGATCGACGAGGAGGAGCCGCCCAAGCCGACGACCGAGATCGCCCCGTGGACGAAGGTGCTCGCCGCGGCCGCGGTCCAGGGCGTGACCTTCAAGGTGACGCGGGCGGCGGTGGACCGGGCCGGCGCCAAGGGCTTCGCCCACCTCACCGGGGTGTGGCCGGGGGAGCACCGCCCCGACGCCGAATGACGTAGCCGCGCTCGGCGAGTACGGCGAGGGCGTCCTCGAAGGCGGCGAAGTCGCGGGCGAGCAGCGCGTCGAGCGGGCGACCCGCCGGCCCGGCGCTGCGCAGCCAGCGGCGCAGCAGCGCGGGGTCGTGCTCCTCGGTGAGGGCGAGAAGGATCGGCAGCTCGGGCTTGTGCTCGAGCTCGCCGGTGATGACCGTCAGCGGGTCCGCGTCGAGGACGCGCAGGAGCTCGTCGTCGCTCAGGCCGAGGCGGGCCTGGAGGAGCGCTGCGGCGGTCGACGTCAGAGCGTCAGAACAGCTGGTTCTCGCCGCCGAAGACCTCGGAGACCGAGTCGTCGGTGAAGATGCGGCGGATCGAGTCCGTCAGCAGGTCGGCGCACGAAAGCACGCGGATCATGTCGGGCGCCCCGCGCCGCAGCGGGATCGTGTCGGTGACGACGATCTCCTCGAAGCCGGCGCGCACGAGGTTGTCGAAGGCGTTGCCCGACAGGACGGGGTGCGTGGCCGCTGCGTAGATGCGCCGCGCCCCGGCCTCGCGGACGGCCTGGGCGGCGGCGCCGAGGGTCCCGGCCGTGTCGATGATGTCGTCGACGAGCAGCGCGGTGCGGTCCTTGACGTCGCCGATGACGTGGCTGATCTGGGCGACCTGATGGGCGGGCCGTTCCTTGGTCAGGATGGCCAGCCCGGACTGGAGCTTCTCGGCGAACTTCGCGTTCAGCTTGGCGCGCCCCACGTCCGGCGCGACGACGACGAGGTCGGGCAGGTCGAGGTGGCGGAAGTAGTCGGTGAGCATCCGCAGGGCGGTCATGTGATCGACCGGGATGTCGAAGACGCCCTGCAGCTGGCCGGCGTGGAGGTCCATCGTCAGGACGCGATCGGCGCCGACCGCCTCGAGCTGGTGGGCGACCGCGCGGGCGCTGATCGGCTCGCGGCCGGTCGACTTCTTGTCCTGGCGGCTGTAGCCGAACCACGGCGTGACGGCGATGACGCGGTGCGCGCTGGCGCCCTTGGCCGCGTCGATCATCAGCATGAGCTCCTGAACGGCGTCGTTGACCGAGACGCCGGTCGCCGGATTGCTGCACAGCGGCTGGATGAGGAAGACGTCGGCCCCGCGGATCGACTCGTCGTAGCGGCAGTAGACCTCGCCGTTGGAGAACGTCTTGAGCGTGATCGGCCCGAGCGCGATACCGAGCTTGTCGGCGATCTTGGCCCCCAGCTCCGGGTTCGCCCGCCCGGAGAAGATCATCAGCTTCTTCTCGTAGCCGACCCGCAGCGACGTGGCGGGCACCGTGCGCGTTTCCAGGAGGCTCATGTGGGCGGGAGTCTAGACGGCGGGGCGGTCATCTCTTGGCCCGCTTTTCGGCGTAGTTTGCGATGTTGGTCTGGCGCTCGCGGGCGATCCCGAGCGCGCCGGGCGGGACGTCCTCGGTGATGACCGAGCCGGCGGCCGTGTAGGCGTCGTCGCCGACGGTGACCGGCGCGACGAGCGTCGTGTCGACCGAGGTGCGCACGCGCGCGCCGATCGTCGTCCGGTGCTTGCGCTGACCGTCGTAGTTGGCGGTGATCGTGGCGGCGCCGAGGTTGGTCCCGGGCCCGACGTCCGCGTCGCCGATGTAGGACAGGTGGGGCACCTTCGTCCCCTCCCCGATCTCCGAGTTCTTGATCTCGACGAACGTGCCGGCCTTCGCGTTCTCGTACAGGACGGCGTCCGGGCGCAGGTAGGCGAACGGCCCGACGGTCGCGCCCCGGTGCAGCGTCGCGCGGTCGAGGTAGGAGTGCACGACGACGACGCCGTCGCCCAGCGTCGCGTCGATGACGGTCGTGAGCGGGCCGATGCGACAGTCCGCACCCGCGCGCGTGGAGCCCTTCAGGCTCGTGAACGGCTCGACGACAGTGTCGGCGCCGAGCTCGACGCCGGCCTCGATGACCGTGCTCGCGGGGTCGACGATCGTCACCCCGGCGCGCTGGTGCTGTTCGTGGATGCGGGCCTGGGCGAGACGGGTCACGGTGGCGAGGTCGACGCGGTCGTTGATGCCGAGGGTCAGCGACGGGTCGTCGACCAGGTGCGCGCGGACGGGCTCGAGGTGCAGGAGGGCGTCGGGGAGGTACTCCTCGCCCTGCGCGTTGTCGGCGGTCAGGCGCTCCAGCGCGGCGGCGAGCCCGCCGGCGGCGAACGCGTAGACGCCGGCGTTGACCTCGTCGACGGCGAGCTCCTCGGCGGTCGCGTCGCCGGGGTGCTTGGTCTCCACGATGCGGGCGATCGTCCCGTCCGGCGCGCGGATCACGCGCCCGTAGCCGCTCGGGTCGGCGAGGACCATCGTGGTGACCGTGGCCTGCGCGCCGGCGGCCCCATGCGCGTCGAGGAGGCCGCGCAGGACGTCGGCGGTGATGAGCGGGACGTCGCCGTTGAGCACGAGGACGGTGGCGTCCGGGTCGGTCATGTGCGGGGCGGCGGCCCGCACGGCGTCGCCCGTGCCGCGCGGCTCGGCCTGGACGGCGAGCTCGACGCTGCGCGGCAGCATGCCTTCGAGCGCCCGGTCCGGGCCGCCGACGACGACGACCTTGCCGACGCCCGCCTCCAGCGCGGCCTGGACGGGCCACAGCACCATGGGCCGCCCGCAGATCGGGTGCAGCATCTTGGGCGTCACGGAGCGCATGCGCGTTCCCTGGCCGGCGGCGAGGATCACGGCGATCGGCGCGGGCATGGGCGGCCATGGTAGGACGCGCGCGGTCGGCGGACGCCACGACCGAGGTCGCGACCGTGGAGAGACGGGCGCGTAGGCTGGACGAACCCCGGTGGGGAGTGGTGTAAGCGGCTAGCACGGTGGGTTTTGGTCCCACAAGAGCGGGTTCGATCCCTGCCTCCCCAGTCCCGAGCCGTCCGGTGGCAGTGCGAACGTGTGTTCGTGCCACCACGCTACGACACAACGGCCGCGACCAGCGCCGCCTCGAGCGGCCCGCGTACGAGCAGCTGCTGGGCGAGATCGAGGCGAGCAGCCACGTCGCGGTCGGCCGCAGGTACGGCGTGTCGGACAACGCGATTCGGAAGTAAGTGGGTCCGGGTGTACGAGCGCGAGGCGGCGCTACGGCGCGCCGGGGAGCATGAGGCGCTCGCGCAGCGCGGAGACGATGGCGTCGGGCGGGTCGCGCTTGGAGATGACGGGGCCGATGCCGTCGAGGCCGGCGACCATGCGGGCGGCCTCGTCGGTGGCGAGCGAGCTGACGACGGCGAGGAGCGCCCCGGGGGCGGCGGCGTGGACGCGCTCGACCTGGGCGCGGTCGAAGGTCGGCAGCCACAGGTCGAGGACGATCGCGTCGGGCTGGGCGTCGGTGGCCATGCTGACCGCCTCGTCCCAGTCGGCGGCGGCTCCGACGACGTCGAAGCCGGCGTCGGCGAGGACGGTCCGCGTCAGCAGCCGGAAGCCCGGCGCGTCATCGCAGATGAGGACCCGGGGCGCAGTCGGCATGAGGTCCGCCAGCATGCCACGTGAGCGGCCCGGGTCGCCGTCTCGACCGCACTCCGAGGCTCACCACAGTCCTCCGCCGAACAGCGCGAGGACGAGCAGGAGCAGGACGACGAGCGCGATGCCGGCGATCATCACCTGGCCGGCCACCGCGAGGACGACGAGCGCGACGAGGAGCCCGAGCGCGAGGACCGCGGCGACCGGCTGCGGGATCAGGGGCGCGGCGTCCGCCGGCTCGCGCACCTGCCCGCATTGCGGGCAGCGGCCGCGGACGGGCGCCGCGGCGTTGCCGCACCACGGGCAGGGCGGGGCGCTCATGGTGCGAGCGCCTCCCGGATGTCGGCCGGCGTGCACGGGTCGGCGAGGAGCGCGGCGACGTCACCGGGGCCGTCGAGCTCGCGCTCGGAGCGCAGCCAGCCCACGCTCAATCCCGCGTCGAAGACCGCCCGCAGCGTCAGCGTCATGACGTCGGGGCCGCCCCACGCGGCCGCGTCGATCGCGAATAGCGCGGGGTCGTAGCGCCGCGCGCCCAGCAGGTAGTAGCCGCCGGCGTTGGCCGGGCCGAGCGTCACGTCGACCTCGCGCAGGTCGTCGCGCGCGCCCCACGCGTGGCGCGCCGAGAGCCTGGGCTGGTCGGTGCCGACGAGGACGACCGGCCCGGCGTGCTCGGCGCACACGTGGGCGAGGGCGGCGGCCAGACGCTCGCCCCGATGGCCCTCGACCTGGGCGAAGAGCCGCGCGCCCGCGGGCGCCAGTGCGGCAACCTCCTCGCGCGCGTCGGCAGGGGCGTAGGCGATGTAGGGATCCCCGCTGGCGGCGGCCCAGCGCGCCGCGCGGGCGACCAGCGCGCGCTGCAGCCGCGCGCAGCCCTGCCCGCCGAGCAGCGGCTCCAGGCGTCGCTTGGCCGTTCCCGGCCGCGGCGCGTCGGCCATCACCACGACGGCCATGTCAGTCGAAGCGGAAGTGCGTGCCAACGGGTTCCAGGGCCGAGCGGTCGATCCGCGCGGCGGCCGCGGCGAGGACGCGCGCGAAGACGCCGCCGCTCGCCTCGATCAGCCGCACGAGCTCCTCGACCGGGGTCGGCTCCGGCGCGACGCCGTTCGCGTAGTCGGTCGCGTAGCCCACCAGCGCGTAGGGCAGCTCGGCCTCGCCGCACAGGACCGTCTCGGGCCCGGCGGTCTGCGAGACGGCGCTGACGCCCGCGGCCTGCAGCGAGCGGATCTCCGCGCGCGTGTTGAAGCGCGGCCCGTCGACGTGCCCGTAGCAGCCGCCGTCGCGCACCGGATGGCCGATCTCCTTCGCCGCGTCGAGCAGCACCGCGCGCAGCGGCTCGGAGAACGGACCGTCGTAGATCCAGTGCCCGCGCCCCGGCCGGCCCGGCTCGGTGTGCAGCGTGCACAGCGACCCGTCGGGGAGGCGGTTGGCCAGGAAGTGCAGGTCGTCGAAGACGATCAGCGAGCCCAGCTCGATCTCCCGCTCGCACGCGCCGCACACCGTGACGGCGAGCACCGCGTCGACGCGCAACTGCTTGAGCGCGCTGATGTTCGCCTGGTGGGTCACGTGCGAGGACAGGCGCCGATGGCCCTCGAGGTGACGCGAGACGTGCACGACGTCGAGGCCGGCGAGATGGCCGGTGTTGACGTGCGCGGTGCCGAAGGGCGTCTGCACGTCGCGCGGGGCCACGGACTCGAAGCCGCCGAGGCTGTACGTGCCGGAGCCGGTGATGATGCCCAGGCGGCAGCTCATCCGAGCGCGCAATCCTAGTGCCGCGTCAGCCAACCTTCGCCCCGTTCGGCGGGCGGAGCCGTGGGCGTCGCGCGAGGGCGGGGGTCCCCGGCACCGCGCGGCGCGGGCGGCCGGGGCGCGGCTGCCGGGGTCGAACTACGGCGAGGGCGGCGTCGCGTCGGCCGGCGGCGCGGGCGTCGCGTCCGCGGGCGGCGTCGGCGTCGTGTCCGCCGGCGGCGTCGGGTCGACCGGCGGAGCCGCGGGCGGCTCGGTGGCCGGGGGCGTGACGGGCTGCGGCTCGGCGGCCGGCGGCGGCTCGGTCACGGTGACCGGCGCGGGGTCCGGCGTGGCCGGGTCGCGGCCGGCGGCCAGCTCGGCCGCGTTGGACATGCCGTCGGCGTCGCTGTCGACGTCGCCGTCCGGCGTGCCGTCGCCGTCGGTGTCGGCCTTGGCCGGGTTCAGCGAGAGCGTCACCTCGAGGCCGTTGGGCAGGCTGTCGGCGTCGGAGTCCTCGCGGTTGTCCGGGACCCCGTCACCGTCGGTGTCGGCCTTGGTCGGGTCGAGCGCCAGGACGATCTCGAGCGCGTTGGGCAGTCCGTCGCCGTCGGCGTCCGCGGTGGCGTCGCTGACGCCCCCGGTGGTCGCCGAGGCGGGGTCGAGGCCCATCCCGATCTCGACGGCGTTGGGCAGGCCGTCGCCGTCGGAGTCGAGCGAGCCGTCGGTGCTCGCCGGCGGCGCGACGGTCGCGCCGACCTTCTGCGCCGCCTCGATGACGTCGGTCGTCGGCGCGGGCGTCGCCGCCACGCGCTTGCCGTTGACCGGCTCGCGCAGGCTCTCCGGCGTGTCGGTCCGGGCGGGGTCGAGCCCGAGCTGCTGCTCGACGGCCGTCGGGATGCCGTCGCCGTCGGGATCGTCGCGGCCGTCGATGACGCCGTCGTTGTTGGTGTCCGCCGCGCGCGGGTTGGACCGCACGAGGAACTCGTTGCGGTTGTCGACGCCGTCGCGGTCGGGGTCGCGCACCGCGTCGAGGTCCAGGCGCGGGTTCAGGCCGAAGCGCAGCTCCCAGCCGTCCGGGAGTCCGTCGCCGTCGGTGTCGCGGTTGTGCGGATCGGTGCCCAGCCGCAGCTCGGCCACGTCGGACAGGCCGTCGCCATCGGCGTCGGGCTCGGCCGGAGCGACCGGGGCCGGCGCGACGGCCTGGTCGTCGCCGGGCACGACGACGACGCGATCGGTGCCCGCGCCGGTCGCGGAGCCGCCGACGGTCCCGGCAGGGGCCGGAAGCGGGGTCGCGTTCGCGGAGGGCGAGGTCGGCTGCGGCGCCGACGGGCCCTCGACGCGCTCGATCCGGCCGCCGCGCGTCGTGACGAGCACGGTCTTGCCGCCCGGGGTGACGAGCGGAACCCGATCGGGAACCAGCTGCGTGCGGGCCGCCTCGTCGGCGATTCCCGGCCACTGACGCATCCCCAGGACGTCCGAGCGCAGGCCCGCAAGACCGAGCGCAATCAGGACAAGCGCGGTCGCGATGCCGGCGAGAACACGGCCAGCGCCGAGCCAGCCGACGCCGTGGGCACGGCTCTCCCGTCCGTGGGGGAACAACTTCACGGTTCAAGCATCGGCAGGTCGCCAGGACAAGTAAAGCCCTGGTGCGAACAACTTTTTGCCGGTGCCAAAGACACCGGGAAGCGGCCTGCCGATGGACCGGTTATCGGGTTTGTGATGCGCGGGGGACTCGTCCCCCGCCGGCGCCCGCCTCCGTGGCCGGTCCACCGGGTGCAGCGATGCCTAGTACCCGCATCGCCTTCAAACCAAGCGAGAGCTTCTCGCGGCCGTCGCTGGACCCGACGTCGAGCCCGGAGAGCTCGCGCACGCGCTCGAGGCGATAGCGGATCGTGTGGCGGTGCGTGAACAGCCGCTGGGCGGTGCCGGCGACGTTGCCGTCGGCGTCGAGGAAGGTCTCGAGCGTCCTGACCAGCTGGCTGGTCTCGTACTGCTCGTCGTAGGCGACGAGCGGCTCGACGGTCTCCGAGTAGAAGCGCTGCAGCTCGGCCGGGTCCTCGCTCATCGCGCTGAGCAGCAGCCGGTAGGCGCCGGTCTCGTCGAAGGCGAGCGCCGCGCGGTCCGGCGTCGTCTCGGCGACGTTGGCCGCGAGCAGCGCCTCGTCGGCCGCGCGGGGCAGGTCGAGCGGGTCGCCGGCCACGCGCGAGCGGCCCAGCGCGAAGCTGAAGCCGCTCAGCCCGGCCTCCAGCCCGCGCAGGACGCAGTCGGCCGCGCGGCTCGCCAGGTCCTCGTCGCCGCCGGGCAGCAGGAGCACGGCCTCGGCGCCGGCGGCGTCGGCGCGGTCGGCGAGCACGCCGACGGCGCCCGGGGCGACGGCGCGCACGGCGCTCTCGGCGACGGCGAGCAGCCGCCGGCGCCAGCCCTCCTCGGCGGGGGCGATCGGGTGGGCGCGGGCGACGACCACGCTGCCGCCGGCCTCGACGTCGATGGCCAGCTCCTTGCCGCGCGCGATCAGCGCGTCGCGATCCCCGCCCTTCCTGAGGAGGCTGCGCAGGAAGGCCGCCGTGGCCTCCTCGGACGCGCGCTCCGGCCCGCGCACGCGCTCGACCTCGCTGGCGACCAGCGTGGCGACGAGCCTGAGCAGCGCCGGCCCCGCCCCGGAGCGCGGGCGCAGCCGAAGCTCCCCCACGACCGCGTCGGCGACGCGCAACTCCACGCTCGTCACGCCCTGGCCGTCGTTGAGCAGCGCCCGCTCGTCGGCAGACCCGGGCGGGGGCGTGAGCGCCAGCGGCGTGCCGCCGCTGTCGAGCAGGGCGAGGCTCGCGTCGAGGGCCCGCGCCGCCGCACGGACGACCTCGAAGAGGCCGGCGCCGGACTCGATCGCCTCGGTGACGGGGTCCAGGACGTCGAGGTCGAGGCCGGCCGACCGCTCTGGGGCCGGCGTGGGCATGGGCAGAAGCCTAGCCGCGCGCCGCGCGCATCAGCCCTGAATCCGGTCCCAGAACCAGGCGATCCCGAGCCCGGCGACCACGCCGAGCCCGATGAACGAGACCAGGACGTAGAGCGAGAGGAAGGCCGCGCCGATGCGCTCGGAGAGCCGCGTGTACGAGGTCCACGCGGGCAGGAGGACGAGCGCCACGTAGGCGGCCAGGACGAGGACGCCGCAGACCGCGACGACCATGTAGGTGACCTGCTCGTTGGTCATGCCGGTCGTTCAGTTTGCCTCACGTAGGCGACGAGCAGGCCGGCGACGCCGCACAGCGCGAACACCGCGGCGCCCAGCCCCCAGCCCGCGAGGACGTCCGTAAGGTAGTGGGCGCGCAGCTCGACCCGGGTCAGGCCGATGGCCACCGCGAGCGCGAGGGCGACGAAGAGCACCGCGGCGCGTTCGGCGAGGCGCGGGACGACGCGGGCGGCGGCGACCGCCAGCGCGATCCAGGCGACCGCGTTGGCCGCGTGGCCCGACGGGAAGCTCGACAGCGACGTCTGCACCAGGGGCGCGGGCGGGCGCGGGCGCTCGATGGCGGCCTTCGCGGCGTGGACGGCGAGCGTCGTCAGGCCGAGCCCGCCGGCGAGCACGAACGCCTCGATCACGCGCCGCCGGTGGATCAGCAGCAGCGCGACGAGAATCGTCGCCGGCGCGAGCGCCGCCATCGTGCCCAGCGCGGTGACCGCCTTGGCGGCATCGACGAACGGGCCCTGGTGGAACTGGTCGACGACGTCGAACGCGTCGCGGTCGGCCGGGCTCGGCCCGCGGCCGGTCACGTGGTCGAGCGCCACGAAGGTGTACGCGCCGACCGCCGCCACCGCGACCAGCGTGGTCAGCTCGAGCCCGAGGTCGCCCGGCGTCAGGCGCTCGCCGGCGAAGCGCAGCGGCCCCGACAGCCGCCGCCAGGCGGGGACGACGCCGCGCCAGACGACGGGGCGCAGCACGCGGGCGAGCGGGCGCAGCAGCGGTCGCTCGGCCTGCTCGTGCAGCCAGGCGTGGGCCCGGGCGCGGTTCTCGGGCACCTTGAGCCAGCGGTAGGCGGCGATCCCGCCGCCGACGAGCACGATCAGCGCGCCGATGACGAACAGGCCGCGGCTCGCGTACGTGGTCACCTTGTCGAAGGAGCGCCAGAACGCCCAGCCGAGGACGCACAGGCCGGCGCCCCAGATCCCCGCCCCGAGCACGTCGTAGGGCAGGAAGCGCCGCAGGCGCATGCGGCTCGACCCGGCGATGAACGGGGAGACCGCGCGGACCAGCCCGACGAAGCGGCCGAGGAACACCGCCTTGCCGCCGTGGCGGCCGTAGAAGCCCTCGACCTGCCGCACCCGGTCGGGCGTGATCTTGAAGCGGGCCCCGTGGCGCAGCATGAAGTCGCGCCCGAGGCGGCGCCCGAGGGCGAACGACGTCAGGTCCCCGGCGACCGCGGCCGTCCACACGATCGCGATGAGGACGACGATCGAGATCTTGCCCTGGCCGGCCACGAGGCCGCCGACGAGGATGAACGTCTCGCCCGGCGCCAGCAGGCCGACGAACGCGCCGGTCTCCAGGAAGGCCATGAGGCCGACCAGCAGGTAGGTGTAAGGGCCGAGCGTCGTGCCGACCTGCTCGACGATCTTCTCGACGTTCGGGAGCCGGACGAGGCCGAGGCCGTAGGCGGTCAGGCCGGCGATGACGATCGCCAGGCCGGCGAGCTCGACCTTGCCCAGGCGCCGCCGGCGCCAGGCGACGTAGGCGCCGAGCAGCGCGGCGCCGAGCAGCGGAAGCGGCTTCACGGCTCGCCCACCGCCTCGCACGCGAGGGCGGCCGGGAGCCGGCGGGCGAGTCGCGCCGCGGCCCGCCGCGCGCGCTCGGGGCCGTCGACGCCCGCGAAGAGCCCCACGACCGTCGGGCCCGACCCGGCGACCATGACGTGGTCGGCGCCGGCGCCCGTCGCCTCCGCGCGGGCCGCGTCGATGGCCGGGGCCAGCGCACGGGCGGCCGGCTCGAGGTCGTTGACCAGGAGGCCCGCGGGCAGGTCGGCGCAGTCGCGCAGCGCGTCCTCGACGGCGGCGCGCCGCGCGGCCAGGTCGTCGGCGTCGCGGGCGAGGCCGAGGCGGTCGGCCTCGCGGTAGACGGCGGCGGTGGAGAGCGGCTCGGGGGCGGGGAGCACGAGCAGGCCGAGCGGCGGGCCGGCCGGCAGCGGGCGAACCTCCTCGCCGGCGCCGGTGGCCAGCACGCGGCCCGGGCGGACCTGGGCCGGGACGTCGGCGCCCAGCCCGGCGGCGAGGCGCATCAGCAGGGCGCCGTCCTCGATCCCGGCCGCGCGGGCGGCCAGGCGCAGTGCGGCCGCCGCGTCGCCCGACCCGCCGCCCATGCCGGCGGCGACCGGGACGCGCTTGGCGATCGTCAGGCGGACGGGCGGTGCGTCCCAGCCGGTCGCCGCGCGGAGGGCGGCGAGCGCGGATGCGGCCAGGTTGGGGCCGCTGACGCCGGGGCAGACGACCTCGTCGGCGCGCGCGCCGGGCGGGGCGGGCTCCAGCACGAGCTCGTCGACAAGCGTCACCGACTGCATGACGGACACGAGCTCGTGGCGCCCGTCGGCCGGGCGGGTCGGGCCGACGAACAGGCAGAGGTTGACCTTGCCCGGCGCGCGCTCGCGCAAGCGAACAGGACCTTCGCCCGTCATGGCGCGGTCAGCGCGCGGGCGAGCGCGACGAAGTCGTCGGGGCCGAGGCGCTCGGCGCGGGCGTCGGGCGGGAAGCCGAGCTGCTCGAGCGCCGCGCGGGCGCGGTCGCGCACGTCGGGCGGCGCGCTCGGCGCGAGGGCGAGCGAGCGCGCCAGCGCCTTGCGCCGGTGGGCGAAGGCGGCGGCGGCGAGCGCGCGCACGTCGGGCGGCGTCGCCGGGCCGCGGCGGCGCAGCACGACCAGGACCGAGTCGACGTTGGGCACCGGCGTGAAGACCGTACGGGCGACCGGCCGCAGGACGCGCACGTCGCAGGCGATCTGGGCCAGCACGCTGGGCAGGCCGTAGGCGGGCGTCGCCGGGCGCGCGGCGAGACGCTCGCCGACCTCCTTCTGCGCCATCGCGACCCAGAGGTGCGCGCCGGGCAGCTCCTCGATCGTCTTGAGGATCGCGCTCGCGGCGATGCCGTAGGGCAGGTTGGCGATGATCTTCGTGGGCGGCGGGTCGAGCGCGCGCAGGTCGAGGCGCAGGGCGTCGGCGAGGTGCAGCGTCGCGTTGGCGAACGGGTCCAGCGCGTCGCGCAGGGCGGGCTCGAGCGCACGGTCGACCTCGACGACGTGGACATGCGCGGCGCGGGCGGCGAGGTGCTCGGAGAGGACGCCGAGGCCGCCGCCGATCTCGAGCACGACGTCCTGCGGCCCCAGCTCGGCGGCCCGCTCGATGACGCCGAGGATGTTCGAGTCGACCAGGAAGTTCTGGCCGAGCTCGCGGTTGGGCTTGATGCCGAACTCGCGCAGGCGCCGGAGCGACGGCTGGACCGTCACCAGCCGAAGACGCGCGCCGCCGTGCGCTCGACGTCGCGCTCGAGCTCGTCCAGGGCGACGCCGCGCCGCTCGGCGACGAAGCGCGCGGTGTGCGCGACGTAGGCGGGCTGGTTGCGCTCCTTGCGCACCGCCTGCGGCGTCAGGTACGGCGCGTCGGTCTCCACGAGCAGGCGGTCGGCGGGCGCGCGCGCGGCGGCGTCGGCCAGGTCCTCGTTCTTCGGGTACGTCACGTTGCCGGCGAACGAGACGTACCAGCCGTGGTCGAGCACCTCCTCGAGGCGGTGCGGCATCGAGAAGCAGTGCATGACGACCTTCACGCCGCTCGCGCGCGCGGCGAGCATCTCGACCGTCGCGTCGTCGGCGTCGCGGGTGTGGATGACCAGCGCCTTGCCGGTCTCGGCGGCCAGGGCGATCTGGGCCTCGAAGGCGCGCTCCTGGTCGGCGCGCGGGGCGCGGTCGCGATAGAAGTCGAACCCCGTCTCGCCGATGGCCACGCAGCGCGGGTGGTCGGCCAGTGCGCGCAGCTCGGCGAGGTCGGCACCGTTGAAGCCGTGCGCGCTGTTGGGGTGGCGGCCGACCGCCGCGTAGACCTGGGGGAAGGCCTCGGCGGCCTGCAGCGCGCGGCGGCACGACGCGCCGTCGGTGCCGATGGTGACGATCCGGGTCACGCCCGCCTCGACCGCGGCGGCGACGAGGTCCTCGTCGGGCGGCGCGCAGGCGTCCAGGTGCGTGTGGCTGTCGATCACCGCTTGGGGAACAGCGGCTCGAGCGCGCCGACCGTGCCCGTGCCGCCGCGGTGGCCGTACCGCGCGGCGTGCAGCGAGGTGTCGGGCGCGCCCAGCGCGGCGAGCAGCTTCGTCGTGCTCGTCGGCAGGTACGGATGCAGCAGGATCGCCACCACGCGCAGGCCCTCGGCGAGCGAGGCCAGGGTGCGGTCGAGCTCGGCCGACCGCGCCGGGTCCTTGGCCTGCTCCCACGGCTTGCGCTCCTCGACGTAGCGGTTGAGCCGCCGCACGCGCTGCCAGACGATGTCGAGCGCCTGGGTCAGCTCCGCCCGGTCGAGCAGCGCGCGGACGCTGCCCTCCAGCCCCTCGAAGTCGCCGGCGAGGTCGTCGTCGAGCTCGCCGTCGGGG